>NZ_SDFT01000158.1:0-21700 GCF_004916815.1 Pantoea sp. R102 | reverse complement strand
CCGCGCGCGCGGTTCTGGCTCCAGAAGGCGCGCCAGGCTTCACCTTTGATCTCAAACTCCACTTCGGCGAGGCATTCAGCGGTGTCACGCGTCATCAGCTGATTTTCGCTCTGCGACAGGCCACCAAGGCGCGGCGTCTGGTGATAGAGCGCCAGACAGATGGCATCCAGCAGCGTGGTTTTACCCGCGCCGGTAGCGCCGGTGATGGCGAACAGCCCGTTGCTGGCAAACGGCTCGCGGCGGAAATCGATAAACCACTCGCCGCGCAGCGCATTGAGGTTTTTAAAACGCAGCGTCAGAATTTTCATGCGCCCGGATCCTCCAGCGTCGCCAGCGTGCTGCGAAACAGTTGCGTTAACTGCGCGCGCTGTTCATCCTCCAGCTGCTCCTCCAGCGCCAGCCGGCGGGCAAACACCTCTTCAACTTTCAGTTCGCTCAGGGTTTCGTTCTCCAGCCGCGCCAGGCTGCGCTGACGCTGATCGCGGCTGCGGCGCACCAGCAGCACCTCAACCGGCAGCGCGTCGGTAAGCTGTTCAATGCGGCGCTGCAGGTCGCTCAGGTACTCCTGAGTAGTGATTTCGATATCCAGCCACACCGGCAGATCGCCTTCATAGGTGTGAAACGCGGTCAGCTGCTGTTCAATCTCCGCCATGGCGCCTTTTAACATCTGCATCGGCTGGAATGACGGAATAACCAGCGGTGTGACGGACTCCAGCCGGGTGCTAAATTCCAGCAGGAATACGCTTTTCTCACGCCCCAGCTCATCAAAACTGAGCGCAATCGGCGAACCGCTGTAGCGGATGTGATCGCTGTCGGCGATGCGCTGCGCACGATGGATGTGGCCCAGCGCAATGTAGTCGGCTGGCGGGAAGGCCTGCGCCGGAAAGGCGTCCAGCGTGCCGATGTAGATATCACGCACCGAATCGCTCTTGCTGACGCCCACAGTAGTGAGATGCCCGGTGGCGATGATCGGCAGCGCGCTGTCCATGGCTTCGCGCTGCGCCACGGCGGCGGCATAACAGTGCTGATAGTGCTGCTCAATCGCCTGTAGCAGCGACAGCTGCTTATCGCGACCGGACTGACCCGCCTGGCTGCGCAGGATGTCGCGCGGACGCAGATAGGGAATGGCGCACAGCAGCGCGCCCGGCGTGCCGTCGCGCTGTTGCAGCGTCAGCACCTGCTGCTCGCCGCCGGGCGTGGCGCTGGTAATGACGCGGGTATTGAGGCAGGCCAGCAGCTCGCGCGATTCATTCAGCGTGGCGACCGAATCATGGTTGCCGGCCAGCACAATCAGCTGGCAGCCGCTGGGCTGCAGCGCCACCACGAAACGGTTAAACAGTTCGCGTGCGTAGCTGGGCGGCGAACCGGTATCAAACAGGTCGCCAGCGACGATTAGCGCATCCACCTGATGCTGCACAATCGCGGCCAGCAGCCAGTCGAGGAATTGCTGGTGCTCGGCGGCGCGGCTTTTGCTGTAAAAGAACTGACCGAGATGCCAGTCAGCGGTGTGAATAATGCGCATGAATGCTCCGTGCCTGCTATCGCAAAGCGGCATTATAACCGCTTAACAACGCAATGAAAAAAAAGCGAAACCGGTTGTCACAATTGCGCTTTTTATCTGATTATCATGAGGTGGGTTTTTCATAAAAGTGTCACAAAACTGACGCATAATGGCGCCGCAAACCCCCGTGACATGCCGTCACAATCGCAGGAGTAATAATGGCTAAGCGCATTTTGGTTGTGGAAGACGAAGCTCCCATCCGTGAAATGTTATGTTTCGTGCTGGAACAAAACGATTACCAGCCGATTGAGGCTGAGGACTATGACAGCGCGATTGGCAAGCTGATCGAACCCTGGCCCGATCTGATTCTGCTGGACTGGATGTTACCCGGCGGCAGCGGCATTCAGTTCATCAAACATTTAAAGCGTGAAGCCATGACGCGTGATATTCCGGTGATGATGCTGACGGCGCGCGGTGAAGAGGAAGATCGCGTGCGCGGGCTGGAAGTGGGCGCCGATGATTACATCACCAAGCCGTTCTCGCCCAAAGAGCTGATGGCGCGCATTAAAGCCGTGATGCGCCGCATCTCACCGATGGCGGTGGAAGAGGTGATTGAGATGCAGGGGCTGAGCCTCGATCCCTCCTCGCATCGCGTGATGTCCGAAACCACGCCGCTGGAAATGGGGCCGACCGAATACAAACTGCTGCACTTCTTTATGACGCATCCGGAGCGCGTATACAGCCGCGAACAGCTGCTGAATCACGTGTGGGGCACTAACGTGTATGTGGAAGACCGCACCGTGGATGTGCATATCCGTCGTTTACGTAAAGCACTGGAAGTTTCCGGTCACGATCGCATGGTACAAACCGTTCGCGGAACAGGGTATCGTTTCTCTGCCCGCTACTAAACGGAGTCTTTTACCGTGCTGGAACGACTCTCCTGGAAGAGATTACTGACCGAGCTGGCGCTGGTGTGTCTGCCTGCGCTGGTGCTGGGTCTGCTGGTTGGCTATCTGCCATGGTGGCTGTTACTGGCCGTGTGCGGCGTGCTGTTCTGGCACTTCAAAAATCTGATGCGGCTGTCGCACTGGCTGTGGATTGATCGTTCAATGACGCCGCCCACCGGGCGCGGCAGCTGGGAACCGCTGTTTTACGGCCTGTATCAAATGCAGTTGCGCAATCGCCGCCGCCGGCGCGAGCTGGGCAATCTGATCAAACGCTTTCGCAGCGGGGCCGAATCGCTGCCGGACGCGGTGGTGCTCACCACCGAAGAGGGCACCATTTTCTGGTGTAACGGTCTGGCCCAGCAGCATCTCGGGCTGCGCTGGCCGGAAGATAACGGCCAGAATATCCTCAACCTGCTGCGCTACCCTGAATTCTCCCGCTATATCCGCCAGCGCGACTTCAACAAGCCGCTGACGCTGGTGCTGAATAATCAGCATCACATGGAGTTCCGCGTCATGCCTTACAGCGAAGGGCAGTGGCTGATGGTGGCGCGTGATGTCACCCAGATGCACCAGCTGGAAGGGGCGCGGCGTAACTTCTTCGCCAACGTCAGCCATGAGCTGCGTACCCCGCTGACGGTGCTGCAGGGCTATCTGGAGATGATGGACGATGTCGGGATGAACGAACGCACCCGCAGCAAGGCGCTCAGTACCATGCAGGAGCAGACGCGACGCATGGACAGCCTGGTGAAGCAGCTGCTGACGCTGTCACGCATCGAAGCGGCCCCCGCCATTGATCTGAAAGAGACGGTGGATGTGCCGACCATGCTGCTGCTTTTGCAGCGCGAGGCGGAAACCCTCAGCCAGGGCCGTCACAGCATCCATTTCCATACCGATCCACACCTGAAGGTATTCGGCAATGATGAACAGCTGCGCAGCGCGATTTCCAATCTGGTGTATAACGCGGTGAACCACACGCCGGATGGCACGCGCATCGACATCAGCTGGTTGCGCACCAAACAGGGCGCCGAATTTAAAGTGTGCGACAACGGGCCCGGCATCAGCGAGGAGCATCTGCCGCGCCTGACCGAACGCTTCTACCGCGTGGATAAAGCGCGCTCGCGCGCCACCGGCGGCAGCGGGCTGGGGCTGGCCATTGTTAAGCACGCGCTCGGCCACCACACCACGCGGCTGGAGATCAGCAGCGTGCCGCATCAGGAAACCTGCTTTCGCTTCGTGCTGCCACCGCGCTTGATTGTGGCGAACGGAATCCGCGAGAATGTGGCGCAGTAAACGCCACCGGACTCTGTGATGAAATCGCTGCTGCTCTCTCTTTTATTACTGTGCCCACTGCTGGCGACGGCTCAGCAAAGCATGCTGACCGGCAACCTGAGCAGCGTGGGCTCGGACACGCTGGGCTATCTGATGACGCTGTGGGGCGAAGATTTCAGCCGTCAGTCGCCGGGCGTCAACGTGCAGGTGCAGGCGGCGGGATCGTCGACGGCGCCGACCGCGCTGGCCGCCGGGGCCGCTCAGCTTGGCGCCATGAGCCGGCCGATGCAGGTGGATGAGCGTCAGCTGTTTATCGCGCGCTATGGTTATGCACCGCTGGCGGTGCCGGTGGCGATGGATGCGCTGGTGGTGGTGGTTAATCAGGACAATCCGCTGCCGTCCATCAGTCAGCCGCAGCTGGATGCGCTGTTCTCCGTGACGCGGCTATGCGGCGCACAGCAGGTGCCACAGCGCTGGGGCGATGTTGGTCTGCATACGGCGAACTGGGCAACGCGCAGTATTCAGCGCTTTGGCCGTAACTCCGCTTCCGGCACCTGGGGCTTTTTCAAGCAGCAGGCGCTGTGTCGCGGCGATTTCCGCGCTGACGTCGCGGAGTTTCCCGGCTCGGCGGCGGTGGTGCAGGCGGTCGCCAGCACGCCGAACAGCATCGGCTACGCCAGCTTTGGCTTTCACCTGAGCGGCGTGAAAACCCTGCCGATCGTCACCGCCAGCGGCGACAGCGTTATGCCGGATGCCGAATCGATCCGCAGCGGCCGTTATCCGTGGTCGCGCCCGCTGTATATCTACGTTAACAAAGCACCCGGCAAACCGCTGCCGCCGCTGGTCGCCGCCTTTCTGCAGCAGGTGCTCTCTGCGCAGGGGCAGCGCCGCGTAACGGAGGCCGGCTACCTGCCGCTGTCCGACAGCCAGATCGCGCAGGCGCGCGCGGCGATTGCGCAAAACTAATTCACGCTGACCGGTCATGAATTTTTTTCACGTCCCCTGAATTTTCTTCTATTGCCGCCGGCAGGGCGGCATGTCACTCTTATGGACATATAGCCATCCAGATGGCCAAAAATAACCATGCGCAATTATACCCTGACGCAATTATGCGCCAGTGCAGGAGTGAATATGCAACGCAACACCGCCCCGTTCCGCGCCGATACCGTCGGCAGTTTTCTGCGTCCCGCTGCCATTAAGCAGGCACGCGAGCAGTTCGCCAGCGGCACCCTCAGCGCCGACCAGCTGCGTCAGGTAGAAGACGATGCGATTCGCCAGGTGGTGGAGCAGCAGCGCGCCAGCGGTCTGCAGGTAGTGACCGACGGAGAATTCCGCCGCGCCTGGTGGCACTTTGATTTCTTTGGCCATCTGCACGGCGTTGAGCTGTTTGAGGCCGATCAGGGCATTCAGTTCAACGGCGTGCAGACCAAAGCGCACGGCGTGAAGGTCACCGGTAAAGTCACTTTTAACCCGCAGCATCCGATGCTGGACCATTTCCGCTTCCTGCAAAGCGTGGCCGGCGATGCGGTGGCGAAAATGACCATTCCCAGCCCGAGCGTGCTGCACTTCCGCGGCGGCCGTAAAGTGATTGATGCCACGGTGTATCCGGATCTGGAGCAGTACTTCGCCGATCTGGCACAGACTTACAAAGAGGCGATTAAGGCGTTTTACGACGCTGGCTGCCGCTATCTGCAGCTGGATGACACCGTGTGGGCGTACCTGTGTTCAGGCGATCAGCAGCAGCAAATTCGCGAGCGCGGTGAAGATCCGCAACAGCTGGCGCACATTTATGCGCAGGTGCTGAATCGCGCGCTGGAAGATAAACCGGCGGATCTCACCGTCGGCCTGCACGTGTGTCGTGGTAACTTCCGCTCGACCTGGATCTCGGAAGGCGGCTACGAGCCGGTAGCGGAAATTCTGTTTGGCAGCGTGAACATCGACGCGTTTTTCCTCGAGTACGATAATGAGCGCTCCGGTGGCTTTGAGCCGCTAAGTTTCATCAAACCGGGTCATCAGCAGGTGGTATTAGGGCTGATCACCACCAAAACCGGCGAGCTGGAAGACGCTGCACAGGTGAAGGCGCGCCTGCAGGAAGCGGCGCAGTTTGTCAGCCTCGACCAGATTTGCCTCAGCCCGCAGTGTGGCTTTGCGTCAACGGAAGAGGGCAACAGCCTGACCGAAGCGCAGCAGTGGCAGAAGATTCGTCTGGTTGTCGACATCGCACAACAGGTGTGGTGATGCTGTAAAGTTGTGCAAACAGGCGCGTAAAGCGCGCCTTTTGTGCATCCCTGCGGCGGTTTCTGCAAGGAGATCGCCCGCTTTGCAGAAACTTTAAGCAAATCATCTCAGGTGTTTTCCGACTATTTCCTGCTTATCCACTACGTTCTGACGCTTTCCTGTTATATCCTTCTGGTTTTCCGATCCCGTATTGCCTTTCTTCGCTATAAACGTTTTAATTTGCGCCGTTGTCGATTCATCCCTCTGTGAACAGAAGAAAAGCAGTTTAAATCACCTGCGCTGTACCGATTCGGCCCGCATAACGCACTGGTCAAGCCAGTTAAGCCATTGTTTTCGCGCATCCAGGGGACAACACAAACCCAACTTCCACCGCAACATCAGCTACAGGCAGTACAGAAGTTTATGACACATCGTTTAACCTCCAGGGATATCCTGGCGCTGGGCTTCATGACCTTTGCCCTGTTCGTTGGCGCAGGAAACATCATTTTCCCGCCTATGGTCGGTATTCAGTCTGGTGAACATGTCTGGATTGCCGCCTTCGGCTTCCTGATCACCGCGGTTGGTTTACCGGTGATGACCGTGATCGCGCTGGCGCGCGTCGGCGGCGGTATTGATGCGCTCAGCTCACCGATTGGTAAAGCGGCCGGTCTGCTGCTCGCCACCGTGTGCTATCTCGCCGTCGGACCGCTGTTTGCCACGCCGCGCACCGCGACCGTTTCATTTGAAGTCGGGATTGCGCCGCTGACCGGCGACGGCCCGCTGCCGCTGTTTATCTATAGCCTGGTGTACTTCGCGCTGGTGATTGGCATTTCGCTCTATCCGGGCAAGCTGCTGGACACCGTCGGTCACTTCCTCGCACCGCTGAAAATTGTCGCGCTGACCATTCTGGGCGTCGCGGCGCTGCTGTGGCCGGCTGGCGGCATTTCGCCGGCCACCGCCGACTACCAGCGTGCGGCCTTCTCAAGCGGTTTCGTGAACGGCTATCTGACCATGGATACGCTCGGCGCGCTGGTGTTCGGTATCGTCATCGTTAATGCGGCGCGTTCACGTGGCGTGGAAGACAGCAAACTGCTGACGCGCTATACCATGCTGGCCGGCGTGATCGCCGGTGTTGGCCTGACGCTGGTGTACCTCAGCCTGTTCAAGCTGGGCTCCGGCAGCGGCGCGATTGTCGATCAGAACGCTAACGGCGCGGCGATTCTGCATGCTTACGTGCAGCAGACCTTCGGCGGCATGGGCAGTGTCTTCCTCGCCGCGCTGATTTTCGTCGCCTGTATGGTTACGGCGGTGGGCCTGACCTGCGCCTGCGCAGAATTCTTTGCGCAATACCTGCCGTTGTCGTATAAAGCGCTGGTGTTTATTCTCGGCCTGTTCGCCATGCTGGTGTCGAACCTCGGTCTCAGCCACCTGATTCAGATTTCGATTCCGGTGCTGACGGCTATCTATCCGCCATGCATCGTACTGGTGGTGCTAAGCTTTACCCTGAGCTGGTGGAATCGCAGTACGCGCATCATTGCGCCAACCATGCTGATCAGCCTGCTGTTTGGTATCGTCGACGCCATCAAAACCACCAGCTTTAAAGATGCGCTGCCGCTGTTTAGCCAGCATCTGCCGCTGGCCGATCAGGGACTCTCCTGGCTGCCGCCGTCACTGGCGATGCTGGTGATTGCTGCGGTGGTTGACCGGGTGAAAGGGCGTGAGCAGGTTGCCGTTCACCAGTAAGCGACATCGCTGTTAATTCCGACCACGGGCTTGCCCGTGGTTTTTTCATTTCCACAGGTACTGTTTGTTATGCAAGAAACCAATAAGCTCAAACGCGGACTGAGCACGCGCCACATCCGTTTTATGGCGCTGGGATCGGCGATCGGCACCGGGCTGTTTTACGGCTCGGCAGATGCCATCAAAATGGCAGGCCCCAGCGTACTGCTGGCCTACATCATCGGCGGCGCCGTGGCGTATATCATCATGCGCGCGCTGGGCGAGATGTCGGTTAACAATCCGCAGGCCAGCTCGTTTTCACGCTACGCGCAGGATTACCTCGGACCGCTGGCGGGCTATATCACCGGCTGGACGTACTGCTTTGAAATCCTGATTGTGGCGATCGCCGACGTCACGGCTTTTGGTATCTACATGGGCGTGTGGTTCCCGGAGGTGCCGCACTGGATTTGGGTGCTGTCGGTGGTGCTGATCATCGGCGCCATCAACCTGATGAGCGTGAAGGTGTTTGGCGAAGTGGAGTTCTGGTTCTCCTTCTTCAAAGTTGCCACCATCATCATCATGATCGTGGCCGGTTTCGGCATGATTTTCTGGGGCATCGGCAACGGCGGTCAGCCGACCGGCATCCATAACCTGTGGACCAACGGCGGCTTCTTTGCCCATGGTATCGTCGGCATGCTGCTGTCGCTGCAGATGGTGATGTTCGCCTACGGCGGCATTGAGATCATTGGCATCACCGCCGGCGAAGCTAAAGATCCGGCGAAATCGATCCCGCGTGCCATCAACTCCGTACCGCTGCGCATTCTGGTGTTCTATGTCGGCACGCTGTTTGTGATCATGTCGATCTATCACTGGAACCAGGTCGGTACCGCAGGCAGCCCGTTCGTGCTGACTTTCCAGCACCTTGGCATCGCCGCCGCCGCCTCCATTCTGAACTTTGTGGTGCTGACTGCCTCGCTGTCGGCGATTAACAGCGATGTGTTTGGCGTCGGCCGCATGCTGCACGGTATGGCGCAGCAGGGACATGCGCCGAAGATGTTTATGAAGGTATCGAATCGCGGCATTCCGTGGGTTACGGTGCTGGTGATGATGCTTGCCATGCTGGTGGCGGTGTACCTCAACTATCTGATGCCGGAAAAAGTGTTCCTGGTGATTGCCTCGCTGGCGACGTTTGCCACCGTGTGGGTGTGGATTATGATTCTGCTGTCGCAGATCGCGTTCCGCCACAAAATCGGCAAAGAGCAGGCCGGTAAGCTGCAGTTTGCTCTGCCGGGCGGCAGTGCTACGGCGTGGGTGGGGGTGCTGTTCCTTGCCTTTATCATCGCGCTGATTGGCTACTTCCCGGATACGCGTATCTCGCTGTACGTCGGGTTTGCGTGGATTGTTCTGCTGCTGCTGGCGTGGCCGCTGGCGAAGAAACGTAAAGCGTAAGTAACTTTACCACGGGCGAAGCGAGACTTCGCCCGTGGTGCATTACCAGTTTTTCCCCAGCGCCATCTCTCCGCCGTACGGATTCAGGTGATTGTTGTCGTACCAGAGCGGCATGCCCTGATGAGTGACCAGACAACCCTGCGCATTACACAACGTCTCCTGCAGTGACAACACGCGCACGCCATGCTGTTGATAATTCTTTAACAGATTTGCCACCGATGCGTTTGGCATCTGCAACTGCTGCGTGCGTTCCGCCGCCAGCGTCGCGCCATCCTGCGCGCTGAGCCAGCTATTCAGGCTGCGGCGCAGCGGCATATTGCGGTTATGGCTGTAGCGCAGCGGATCGAGCGTGATGGTCGGCACATCGTCTATCAGAGTGATCTTTTTCCCCGCCGCCAGCAGCTGCGCCATCACGGTATCCAGCCCGCTTTTCAGCGCCTGCAGATTGTCCTGCGCCGGATCGCGGAGACTGCGGAATCCGCTGCCCGGCTGCTCACTGAGGCCCGCCGCCCAGAACGCGCTAATCACCACTTCGTCTATTTTATCGCTCAGGATGATCGGCAAAACCCGCTGATTAAAATCGAGGCACTGCTGTGCATGCTGCGGTTTTTGCGGCATCGCGCGCGTGGCGTCAAGCAGGAAAGGGCAGGAGGCTTTGGTCAGCTGAAACAGCGGTTTCTGCTGCCGCCGGGCGTAATCGGCGACGTTGGCCGCCAGCGCGGCGGCATGGCTGTCGCCAATCAGCGCTATCGCCGGTGTGTCACTCTGCGGCTGGCACTGCGCATCGCGGGCGGGCCGCGTGGCGCCGTAATCCAGCAGGCAGGGATCGCGCTGGGCGGCGACTTTCCATTCGTCGCCGAGCTTCACCGCTTCACTGACGCGCGATTTCAGGCCACCGCTCTGCCACAGCAGCACCATGGCACCGGCTGCCAGCAGCGACGAGGCGCAGTAGCCGGGGATCAGCCAGCGCGTACCGCTGCGCGCCCGACGGAATGGCTGTTCGATGAAGCGCCAGGAGAGCCTGGCGATGACCAGCGCAACGGCACAGATGCTCAACGCCTGCCAGATGCTGAGCGGCCGATCGCTGCAGATGCGCGCCAGACTGAGCAGCGGCCAGTGCCACAGATACCACGAATAGGAAATTTTACCGATGAAGCGCATCGGCGCGTTCTCCAGCAGCCGCTGATTGAGCGGGCTGCGTGCACCGATCATCAGACAGGCCGCCAGCACCGGCAGCAGCGCCAGCCAGCCAGGGAAGCGATCGCTATGGCTGAGTAACAGCGTGGCACCGATGATCAGCAGCCAGCCAGCGAGATGACAGAGGCTGGCCAGCCGGCCGGTGACGGGGCGGGGTTGCCACAGCGCCAGCAGCACGCCGGCACCCAGCTCCCAGGCGCGGGTTGGCAGCAGATAAAACGCCTGAGTGCTGGAGAGGGGCGTTAACCACAGGCAGCCGGCCAGCGACAGCAGGCTGAGCAGTAGCACCATGCCCGTCATTGTGCGCCGCAGCCGCGCGGCCAGCAGCAGAATAAACGGCAGCACGATATAGAACTGCTCCTCAATGCCCAGCGACCAGGTCATCAGCAGCGGATTGAGATCAGCATCTGCACTGAAATAGTCGCCGCTCTTCAGTAACAGCATATTGGGCACCGAGAGAAATACCGCCATGCTGTATTTTGCCAGCTGGCTTAATTCCAGCGGGGATAACAGCAGATAACCGAGCAGCAGCAATACCATCAGCATAAAAAACAGGGCGGGCGCAATACGCCGGATGCGGCGTAAATAAAACTGATAAAACGAGAAGGTGCCGGCGGTAATTTCTTTACTGATAATACCGCCAATTAAAAAGCCGGAAATAACGAAAAAAATATCGACGCCAATAAAGCCGCCCGACACGGCGCTGACGCCGCAGTGGAACAGCACAACCAATATAATGGCGACAGCGCGCAGACCATCGATATCCGGACGATAGCGCAGCGAGACAGGTACAGACATAACAGGATCCCAGTTATTCAATGTTAATTTACGATTTTATTACTGCGGGTAAAAATAGCTCGGCGCATCCTGTCGCCGAAAAATGTAAAAAGAGAAAGGTATTACTAAGGGATGATTGACCCGTGCAGCATATCGCAGTTTTACAGCGCTAACGCTTTTAAGGGAAAAAAAAGAAAAGTCTCAGATAACCGTGCCCATCAGCTTGCAGTTTATTGCTGTAATTTCGCTGCAGGAATAAGCCAGCGTAATCTGTCTGGCTTAACCCGGCGGCTGGCGTCAGGGATAGTCCACGGGGATTACCGCGCGCTGATCAATGGCGGTGCGCCAGTGCTCAAGCGTCGATTGATAAGGACACAGCGTACCCACCGCCGTCTGGCGACAGTTTTGCTGATGCCACTCCTGGCGCAGCAGCGGGTGCTGCCGATCGATCGGCGTTAGCTGGCGTAGCGCATCCAGACTTTGCGCCTGAAAATAGACGCGCAACAGCAGCGTCTGCGTCTGGTTATCGCGCCAGCGCTCAAACACCAGGCTGCTGCCGGGCGGAATATTATCGCGCGCGTAGCCGGGCAGTTGCCAGCTGAAGCCGATCAGCGTGCGCAGCATGGCGATATTAGTATCGTGTGCCACCAGCAGCAGCCAGCGGGTGGAGGGCGTCGCCGCATCGTCCTGCAGGTTGCGCACTACCGCGTCGAGCAGAATCGATGCACGCTTTTGCGCGATATACGGCACATCATTACTCAGATCGTAATTGGCGGTCAGCAGCGGCAGCAGGGCGCTGATCTGCTGCGCCCGGGTGATGTTGCCCCACGCCAGCTGGCTGAACGGCAGATTTTCGCTCCAGCCGAGCCGTAAGGTTTCGGCCATGCTGGCCAGCACGCTGAGACCCTGCACGTAGGTATGGCCGCTTTTACTCTGCTTCAGCTGCCAGGGGCGATCGAAGAACGGGCAATCTGCCGCACACACCGCCTGCCTGAGCTGCTGCACGGCGGGCTGTAAACGCTGTTGCAGTGCGGTGAGATCGCCGGCGCGCGCCGCGACCGCTGCCCGCTCCGTGGCAGCATCCGTTTGGCCGAACGGCAGTTTTTCGCTCTGAAATAGCGGATCGACCGCCCCCGCGACGTGATGAACTGCCACATCGCAGTCAGGAAAGGCACCCTGCAGCAGTGCCTGCGCCGTGGCGCGGGTGCGCTGCAGCGGACTGGCGCGCACGTAGATTTGCCCGGCATCGGGACAGCCGGCACGCAGCAGGCCGAGCTGGCGATAGTGTTCACCCTGCCAGCGACCTTTATTCACGACCGCTGCATAACCGTGTGCGGTGAGTTCGCCGTCGGCGCTGCGCCAGCGCGGCCAGGCGCGCTGGGTGGCGGCTTCGATTTCCGTACGGTTACCTGCGGTGGGAGGACGCACGCCGTGACGACTGATCTCTACCACTTTTTCCAGCTGGTAGCGCGGCTGCGCCTGCGCGGTGAGCGCCAGCAAAGCCAGCAGCGCGCTCAGCAGCAGACGTGTCATAGCGTTGGCTGTGCCGGCAGCAGCGCTTTGAGCTGCGGATAGAGCACCGCGTTGGCCAGCAGCACCGGATTACCCTGTTGCAGGCCATGGTGGCTGAGATAATCGTTGGTGACGCCGCCCGCTTCGCGCATCAGCACAATGCCGGGCAGGCCATCCCACGGATTCATGTGCGCTTCGTAATAGCCAATCAGCCGGCCGGCGGCCGCCCAGGCGCTCATCAGCGCACCGGAACCGTTGCGGATAAACATGCCGCCCTGCGCCAGCAGCTGGCTGATAAAGGTGGTCAGCGGTTCAATCGGCTGGCTGTTCGAGCTGCTGAGGCCCAGCAGCCCCTGATCGAGCCGCTGCGCGCTGTGTGCCTGAATGCGCTTGTCATTCACCCAGGCACCTTTGCCGCGGCAGGCGTGGAAGGTTTCCTGATGATTAGGATCGCTGACTACGCCAATCACCGGCTGATCGTCACAGACAATCGCCAGCGAGACGCACCAGTTGTGCAGGCCATTAAGAAAGCTGCTGGTGCCGTCAATCGGATCGATGACCCAGATAAAGCGCGCGCCGCTGACGTCACCGCCGCTCTCTTCACCCAGCACCGCATCGTCAGGAAAACGCTCATGAATCAGGTGTTTTACCAGCAGCTCAACGTTGCGATCCGCCTCGCTGACCACATCCTGCAAATCCTTCTTGTGCTCCACCACCAGCTGATGGCGCTGCTGATACCACGCCAGCGCGCGGCTGGCGGCGGTTTTCGCCACCTCACAGGCATAGTGATAACGGGCATCTAATTCGGTTAGCGTAGCTGATGACATTTTTCCCTCTTATCATTCACTGGCAATCGACGTGGCGAACCACGCCGGATAAAGCGCCATGGCTGTGTGACTGGCTTAACAAAAGTTAAGCAAGGCTTCATTAAGCCGCAGATGGCTGCGGCTGGCAAGGGGAGGCAATGCGGGGCAGCGGCAAATTGTGCTTCACAGCTGCCGGGCGCGCGCGGCGGCCATCAGGCGTGGATAGAACTGGAAAAACAGCGGTTCGAGCTGGGTGTAGTGGTCGACAAAATCCTGATAGGAGTCGCGCAGCGCCGCCAGCCGTGGCCGGCGATGCGCCATGCCGCTTAGCACGCGCGCCAGCCGCGCCGGGTCAGCATAGTGTTCAAACCAGCGTTCGCGCCACATTACCGCGTTGAGCTCGATAAAATCGCCCGGCGTGCCGGGCAGCTGCGGCACAATGTCGCGCTCGGCGGCGGCGCTAAAGGCGGACAGCGACTGCGCCGGATGCAGCTGATCCCAGTGGCGCGCCAGGAAGTGGTCCCAGATCACGTCGAGGGTGATTGGCGCTACGCGGCGCGTTTCGGCGCGGAACAGCTGACGCGCGCTGCGCACTTCCGGCAGGTTATCGGTCAGCACATCAATGCGCCGGTGCAGGGCAATACCGGCCACCACTGGCTGCGGCCACTGCGCCTCAACGTTGCCGCGCACAAAGTCGGCCAGCAGATTACCCAGCAGTGAGCTGTCGGCCAGGGTTGCGAGGTGAAGGTGAGCAAGAAAGTTCATGGCGCATTATAGGCAGAATCACACCGGCGCAGCCAGTTGTTCAGAATTGCCCACTTTTCCGCTAAACTATGCCGCCTGTTTTTTGAGTCCTGAAGAAGTGATGCATGCGTGTAGCCGATTTTGCCTTTGAATTACCGGAATCTTTGATCGCCCACTATCCGCAGGCGCAGCGCAGCGGATGTCGCCTGCTGTCGCTGGATGGCCCGAGCGGGGCGCTGAACCATGGCGTGTTTACTGATGTGCTGGATAAGCTCAATCCGGGCGATCTGCTGGTGTTCAATAATACCCGGGTGATCCCGGCGCGCGTCTATGGCCGTAAAGCCAGCGGCGGCAAAATTGAGATGCTGGTTGAGCGCATGCTGGATGACAAACGTGTGCTGGCGCACGTGCGCGCCTCCAAAGCGCCAAAGCCGGGTGCCGAATTACTGCTGGGCGACGACGAAAGCGTCAAAGCCACCATGGTGGCGCGCCACGATGCGCTGTTCGAAATCGAGTTTGCGGACGATCGCGCGGTGCTGGATATCCTGAACAGCGTCGGCCATATGCCGCTGCCGCCGTACATCGATCGTCCGGATGAGGAAGCTGACCGCGAGCTGTACCAGACGGTCTACAGCGCGCGCCCCGGCGCGGTGGCAGCGCCGACCGCCGGTCTGCACTTCGATGAGCCGCTGCTGGCGGCGCTGAAGGCGAAAGGCGTGGAGATGGCGTTTGTGACGCTGCACGTCGGCGCTGGCACCTTCCAGCCGGTGCGCGTAGAGAACATCAACGATCACATCATGCACTCTGAATATGCCGAAGTGCCGCAGGACGTGGTGGACGCGGTGCTGGCGTGCAAAGCGCGCGGTAACAAAGTGGTGGCGGTGGGCACCACCTCGGTGCGATCGCTGGAGAGCGCAGCGCAGGCCTGCCAGGATGGGCTGATCGCGCCGTTTTTCGATGACACGCAGATCTTTATCTATCCGGGCTATCACTACCAGGTGATTGATGCGCTAATCACCAACTTCCACCTGCCGGAATCGACGCTGATTATGCTGGTCTCGGCGTTTGCCGGTTATCAACACACCATGGCGGCTTATCAGAGCGCGGTGGCGGAGCAGTACCGTTTCTTTAGCTACGGGGATGCGATGTACATCACCCGTAATCCACAGGCTCCCGACGAAATCGTTGGTGGCTGAGTAATCAGACTGTTTCTCTGATTATCGAAAGAGGTCAATGTGAAATTTGAATTAGATACCACCGACGGGCGCGCGCGCCGTGGCCGTCTGGTCTTTGATCGCGGCGTCGTGGAAACCCCGGCGTTTATGCCGGTCGGCACCTACGGCACGGTCAAAGGCATGACGCCGGAAGAAGTGAAAGAGACCGGCGCGCAGATCCTGCTGGGTAACACCTTCCACCTGTGGCTGCGTCCGGGGCAGGAGATCATGAAACTGCACGGCGACCTGCACGATTTCATGCACTGGCAGGGACCAATCCTGACCGACTCCGGCGGCTTCCAGGTGTTCAGCCTCGGCGATATTCGTAAGATCACCGAAGCCGGCGTGCATTTCCGCAACCCGATCAACGGCGATCCGATTTTCCTCGACCCGGAAAAATCGATGGAGATTCAGTACGATCTCGGCTCCGACATTGTGATGATCTTCGACGAATGTACGCCGTATCCGGCGGACTGGGATTACGCTAAACGCTCGATGGAGATGTCACTGCGCTGGGCGCAGCGCAGCCGCGACCGCTTTGACGCGCTCGGTAACAAAAATGCGCTGTTTGGCATTATTCAGGGCGGGGTTTACGAAGATTTACGTGATGTCTCGGTTAAAGGTCTGGTAGAGATTGGCTTTGATGGGTACGCTGTGGGCGGCCTGGCGGTGGGTGAACCGAAAGAGGACATGCACCGCATCCTGGAACACGTCTGTCCGCAAATTCCGCAAGACAAACCGCGTTATTTGATGGGCGTCGGCAAACCGGAAGATCTGGTGGAAGGCGTTCGCCGCGGTATCGATATGTTTGACTGTGTTATGCCAACGCGTAACGCGCGCAATGGCCATCTGTTCGTCACCGATGGCGTGGTGAAAATCCGCAATGCGAAATACAAAGATGACACCGCGCCGCTGGATGCGGAGTGTGATTGTTACACCTGTCGCAATTACACGCGTGCCTACTTGCATCATCTTGATCGCTGTAACGAAATACTGGGCGCACGTCTGAACACCATCCACAATCTGCGCTATTACCAGCGTCTGATGGCGGGTTTACGCCAGGCCATCGAAGAGGGTAAATTAGAGCACTTTGTTAGCGAGTTCTACCAACGGACGGGCAAAGCGGTTCCACCGTTAAACGTCTGATAATTCTATCAATGAGGGAAATTTAATGAGCTTTTTCATTTCTGACGCCGTGGCCGCAGCTGGCGCTCCATCTCAGGGAAGTCCGTATTCTCTGGTGATCATGCTGGTGGTTTTTGGTCTGATTTTCTACTTCATGATCCTGCGTCCACAGCAGAAGCGCGCCAAAGATCACAAAAAGCTGATGGATTCCATCTCCAAAGGTGATGAAGTGCTGACCAACGGTGGCCTGGTGGGACGCGTAACGAAAGTGGCTGAAACCGGCTACATCGCTATCGCCCTGAACGACACCACTGAAGTAGTGATTAAACGTGATTTCGTGGCCGCCGTTCTGCCGAAAGGTACAATGAAGGCGCTGTAATTTATTCTTCCCGAAGGGAACTGCCGTGTTAAACCGTTATCCTTTGTGGAAGTACATCATGCTGGTCGTCGTGATTCTCGTCGGCCTGCTGTATGCGCTTCCTAACCTTTATGGTGAGGATCCGGCCGTTCAGATCACTGGTGCGCGTGGTGGCGCCGCCAGTGAGCAAACGTTGGATCAGATCCAGACCGTATTAAAACAAGACAATATCCAGAGCAAATCCCTCGCGCTGGAAAATGGTGCCATTCTGGCCCGTTTCGCTAACACGGATATTCAGCTGCGCGCGCGTGAAGCCATCACCAATGCGCTGGGCGAAGATTTCGTCGTGGCGCTCAACCTGGCCCCTGCCACACCGCGCTGGCTGACCATGCTGGCCGCTGAACCGATGAAACTCGGCCTCGATCTGCGCGGCGGCGTGCACTTCCTGATGGAAGTCGACATGGATACTGCCCTCGGCAAGCTGCAGGAGCAGAATGCTGATGGCCTGCGCAGCGATCTGCGCGAAAAAAATATCCCTTACACCAACGTTAGCAAAATCGCTAACTACGGCACCGAAATACGCTTCCGCGACGGCGCCAGCCGTGATGCGGCCATCAGCTATCTGACGCCGCGCCATCGCGACCTGGTGATCACCAGCGCTGGCAACGACACGCTGCGTGCGGTGATGACCGATGCGCGTCTGAGCGAAGCGCGCGAATATGCGGTGCAGCAGAACATTAACATCCTGCGTAACCGTGTGAACCAGCTGGGTGTAGCTGAGCCGCTGGTACAGCGTCAGGGTGCTGACCGCATCGTGGTTGAGCTGCCGGGTATCCAGGATACCGCGCGTGCTAAAGAGATTCTGGGTGCTACCGCAACGCTGGAGTTCCGCCTGGTCAACACCTCGGTGGATCCGAGCGCAGCCGCCAGCGGCCGCGTGCCGGGTGACTCGGAAGTGAAAAAGACGCGTGAAGGTCAGCCGGTGGTGCTGTACAAGCGCGTGATTCTCACCGGTGACCACATCACCGACTCGACGTCCAGCATGGATGAGTACAACCAGCCGCAGGTGAATATCTCGCTTGATGGCGCCGGCGGTAACATCATGTCCAACTTCACCAAGGACAACATCGGCAAGCCGATGGCGACCCTGTTTGTGGAGTACAAGGACAGCGGTAAGAAAGATGCGAACGGCCGTGCGATTCTGGTGAAGCAGGAAGAAGTGATTAACGTGGCGAACATTCAGTCGCGCCTCGGCAACAGCTTCCGAATTACCGGTATCAGCAACCCGAACGAAGCGCGTCAGCTGTCGCTGCTGCTGCGTGCCGGTGCGCTGATTGCGCCAATCCAGATTGTGGAAGAGCGGACCATCGGTCCAACCATGGGCCAGCAGAACATCACGCAGGGTCTCGAAGCCTGTCTGTGGGGTCTGATCGCCTCCATCATCTTTATGGTGGTGTTCTACAAGAAGTTTGGTCTGATTGCGACCAGCGCACTGCTGTGCAACCTGGTGCTGATTGTCGGCATCATGTCACTGTTACCGGGCGCCACGCTCACCATGCCGGGCATTGCCGGTATCGTGCTGACGCTGGCGGTGGCGGTGGATGCTAACGTGTTGATTAACGAACGTATTAAAGAAGAACTGCGTAACGGACGCTCGGTACAGCAGGCGATTCATGAAGGCTATAAAGGCGCCTTCTCCAGTATCGTCGACGCCAACGTCACCACGCTGATTAAAGTTATCATTCTTTATGCGGTCGGTACCGGCTCGATCAAAGGGTTTGCGATCACCACGGCTATCGGTATCGCGACTTCCATGTTCACCGCTATCGTCGGCACCCGTGCCATCGTTAACCTGGTGTACGGCGGCAAACGCATCAATAAGCTGTCTATCTGAGGAGTGCGTTGTGGCACAGGAATATAGTATTGAACAGCTGAACCATGGGCGTAAAGTCGTCGACTTTATGCGCTGGGACACGCTGGCCTTTATCATCTCCGGCCTGCTGATTGTGGCGTCCATCGCCATTATCGGTGTGCGCGGCTTTAACTGGGGGCTCGATTTCACCGGCGGGACGGTGATTGAGATCAACCTCGAGAAGCCGGCGGATCTGGATGCGCTGCGTGACGGGCTGGTGAAGGCAGGCTTTGAGGAGCCGCTGGTACAGAACTTTGGCAGCAGCCGTGATGTGATGGTGCGTATGCCACCGACCACCGGCAATGCAGGCCAGGAGCTGGGCAACAAAGTGGTTGCCTCGATCAATCAGACGACGCAGCAGAACGCGACCGTGAAGCGAATTGAGTTCGTGGGCCCGAGCGTGGGCAGCGATCTGGCGCAGGCCGGGGCGATGGCGCTGCTGTCGGCGCTGATTGCGATTCTGATCTACATCGGCTTTCGCTTTGAGTGGCGTCTGGCGCTGGGCACCGTGCTGGCGCTGGCGCACGACGTAATCATCACCTGCGGCATTCTGTCGCTGTTCCACATCGAGATCGATCTGACGATTGTGGCGTCGCTGATGTCGGTGATTGGTTACTCGCTCAACGATAAGATCGTGGTTTCCGACCGTATTCGTGAGAACTTCCGCAAAATCCGTCGCGGTTCTTCTTACGACATCACTAACGTGTCGCTGACCCAGACGCTGAGCCGTACGTTGATCACCTCGATCACCACACTGGCGATGATCCTGATCCTGTTCATCTTTGGTGGCGCGCTGCTGAAAGGCTTCTCGCTGACCATGCTGATCGGTGTCACCATCGGTACCGTTTCGTCGATCTACGTGTCGTCCGCGCTGGCGCTGAAGCTGGGCATGAAGCGTGAACACATGCTGGTGCAGAAAGTGGAGAAAGAGGGCGCCGATCAGCCTTCGATTCTGCCGTAATTGTGCCGGAGAAATGAAACGGGCTGCCTGAGTGCAGCCCGTTTTTTTTATGCCTGACGCCAGAATTACTGGCCTGCGACAACCGCGCCGCTGGCGTCCATCACCGCCTGCACATCATGCACGCGCACGTAGCCGGGCTGACCCGGTGCCAGCCCGCTGAGTCGCAGCGGTACGCTGACCGAACTGCGCGGCATCAGACTGGCGGGCACGGTAATGGTCTGGCTCAGGCTGTCGGCGTTCAGCGGCTTGCCGCTGGCGGGATCCATTTCGCCCCATACCACGCGGGCGCTGAGCGCCGGCACCGGCTTATCATCGGTTGAACGGATATTCAGGTTAGCGCGGCTGCCGCTGGCTTCCCCCTCAACGTGCGACAGCGACAGGCGCAGCTTACCCAGCTGCGTCTGCAGCTCTACCGGCGTATTCGCCTGCGGGAGTAACCATGCGCCCTGCGTCGACTGGCTATTGAGCTGCCCCTGAATCTCCAGCGCGCTGGCCTGACTGGTCAGTTTGCGCATCTGCTGGTTGAGCTGGCTCACTTCCTGATGCAGCGCTTTGACCTGAGGTGAAGCGGGGGTGGAGCTGCAACCACTGAGCACCAGCGCAGCAAGCGCTGCCGGCACCCAAATCATCCTGAACGTCATGCAATGTCCTTCCGGTTATTTAGGGATACGTAAAACCTGGCCGGGATAGATCTTATCAGGATGCGTCAGCATTGGCTTGTTCGCTTCAAAGATCTTGTTGTATTCGTTCGGCGTGCCGTACACCTGCTTCGAGATAGCGCTCAGGGTATCGCCTTTTTTCACCGTGTAGAATTCGGCCTGCGTGGCGCTGTCACTGGTGGTGACGTTATCTTCCACTTTGGTGATGCCGGCCACGTTACCCGCCGCCACCAGAATCTTCTCTTTCAACTCCTGCGAGATAACGTCACCGCTGACCTTCACGGTATCGCCCTGGACATCGACTTTCACTTTATCGCTGTCGGGCAGGCCGAGTTGATTAATGTGCTCCTGCAGCTTTTTGCTCTGGTCATCGCCGCCTGACACCGCATCCCACAGTTTTTCACCCGCTTCTTTGACGAAATTGAATAAACCCATACATCCTCCTGTCATTAAGCCGGATTGGCTCTCTAAGCTTAGTAACTTTTTACGGTTTGCTGTAACCGTCAGGCGTCGCTGTGAGCCAGGTGGCGATTCTGCGCCCTGTATTTTGTTGCAACCGGGAACGCGCTACACTATCTGCCCCCAATTCTCGCGACAGGAAACGTCATGCATTGCCCATTCTGCTCCGCTGTGGACACCAAAGTGATTGATTCACGTCTGGTTAGTGAGGGCTCCTCAGTGCGCCGCCGCCGCCAGTGCCTGGTATGCCATGAGCGTTTTACCACCTTTGAAGTGGCCGAGCTGGTAATGCCGCGCGTGGTGAAAAGCAACGACGTGCGCGAACCCTTTAACGAAGATAAGCTGGCCAGCGGCATGATGAAGGCGCTGGAGAAGCGTCCGGTGAGCGCGGATGCCGTCGACAATGCGGTCAATCACATAAAAACCCAGCTGCGCGCCACCGGCGAACGTGAAATTCCCAGCAAGCTGATTGGTAACCTGGTGATGGAAGAGCTGAAGAAGCTGGATAAAGTTGCTTATATTCGCTTCGCATCGGTGTACCGCAGTTTTGAAGATATTCGTGATTTTGGCGAAGAAATCGCCCGCTTACAGGATTAATCCATGACCGATGCGCACTACATGGCGCGCGCGCTGGAACTGGCGCGGCGCGGACAATATACCACCACCCCGAATCCTAACGTCGGCTGCGTTATCGTGCGCGACGGCGAGATCGTGGGCGAAGGCTGGCATCAGCGCGCTGGTGAACCGCACGCGGAAGTGCACGCGCTGCGCATGGCGGGTGACCACGCACGCGGTGCGACCGCCTATGTCACGCTGGAACCCTGTAGCCATCACGGTCGGACGCCGCCGTGCTGCGATGCGCTGATTGCCGCCG
>NZ_SDFT01000157.1:0-25552 GCF_004916815.1 Pantoea sp. R102 | reverse complement strand
GGCATGCGACAGCAGCGGCAGATCGTTCATCGAATCGCTGTACGCCCAGGTGCGCTCAAAACGCCGATCCTGCTGCAGCGCTCGCCAGTCGCTGAGTCGTGAAACTTTGCCTTCACGGTAAGTGGCGGTGCCGTAAATTTCACCGCTGTAGCGTTCATCGACCACTTCCACGCCAATCGCCAGCGCGCCGTGTACGCCCAGCCGTTCCGCAATCGGCACGGCGAGGTGATCGCCGCTGGCGGTGATAATCATCACCGTGTCGCCACGCTGCTGATGCCACTGAATGCGTTCGCGCGCGGCGGGAAAGACGCGCGGCAGGATATCGCGATGAATAAAGCGCCGCACCCAGCCTGCGACGGTGAGCGTCGCCATGCCGGTGAGCGGTGAGAGCGTGGTGCGCATGTACTCTTCAATCGACAGGCTGCCGGCGTGGTATTGCGCCATCAGCGCCTGCTCCTGACGAATGATCTCTTCCGGTGCAAACCCCTGCGAAACCAGCCAGCGCAGCCAGAGGCTGGTGCTGTCTTCACAAATCAGGGTTTCATCCAGATCGAAAACGGCTAAGTCCATCATGATTCTCCTCGGGCTGACTGGCATCAGGTTAGCGGAATTTTGTGACTGGCTTAACTGTTCTGCGAAAATTCGGAATTTCTCGCAATTTTTCCTCTGCCCTGACGCCCGCGCACTGGCAGCGCAGCGGCCTTGATGCCAGGGTTACTCTAACAAACTCTAAAAAACTTTACGGTTTGGCGGTTTTTTTCACCGGCGTGAACCGTTAGCGTTTGGTAAGACATGTCTTACCTGCACAAATCCGTGATTTTACAAGGACAATTGGGTCACGCTCATGAGAAAAACATCCCTGACTTCAGTCTGGCGGCCACTTGCGGCCACTTCATTATTGTTGCTTTTCGTCCCTGTCACCACTCAGGCCGAGCAGGCACCCGCGGCACCGCAGATTGAGGCAAAGGCCTGGATTCTAATGGACTACAGCAGCGGCAAAGTGCTGGCGGAGTCCAATGCCGACCAGCGTCTTGATCCCGCCAGTCTGACCAAAATGATGACCAGCTACGTGGTCGGCCAGGCGCTGAAATCCGGCAAAATCACCAGTAACGACATGGTGACCATCGGCCAGGATGCCTGGGCCACCGGCAATCCGAAACTGCGCGGGTCGTCGCTGATGTTCCTCAAGCCGGGCGATCGCATCCCGGTCTCGGAACTGAATAAGGGCGTGGTGATCCAGTCGGGGAATGATGCCTGTATCGCGCTGGCGGACTATGTCGCCGGCAGTCAGGATGCCTTTATTGGCCTGATGAACAATTACGTTAAAGCCTTTGGCCTGCAAAACACCCACTTCATGACGGTGCACGGTCTGGACGCCGAAGGCCAGTACAGCACCGCACGCGACATGGCGATCATCGGCCAGCGCCTGATTGATGATGTGCCGGAAGAGTATGCGCTGAACAGCGAAAAAGAATTTACCTTTAATAATATCAAACAGATGAACCGCAACCGCCTGCTGTGGAGTAGCAACCTTAAGGTTGACGGCATCAAAACCGGGCATACCTCAGGGGCGGGCAACAATCTGGTTGCTTCAGCGGTCGATGGCGATATGCGCCTGATTTCGGTGGTACTGGGCGCGCAGACCGATGCAATTCGCTTCCGCGAGAGTGAGAAGCTGCTGACGTGGGGCTTCCGTTTCTATGAAACCGTTACGCCGATTAAAGCCGATAAACCGTTTGCCCAGCAGCGCGTGTGGTTTGGCGAAAACAGCCAGGTCAACCTCGGCGTGGCGAAGGATGCGGCGATCACTATCCCGAAAGGGCAGATGAAAAATCTCAAGGCCAGCTTTACCCTCAACGCACCGCAGCTGGAAGCGCCGCTGAAAAAGAATCAGGTGGTGGGCACTATCGATTTCCAGCTGGATGGCAAAACCATTGAGCAGCGTCCGCTGGTGGCGATGGAGGATGTACCGGAAGCCGGCTTTATTGGCCGCATCTGGGATTTCATTATGATGAAATTCAACGGCTGGTTCGGTAAGTGGTTCAGTTAATCTCAGGACGGCGGGTCAGCCCGTGGCTAACCCGCCTGCCGGCTGAGTTTATCCGCGCACCCAGCCTTTTTTAATCGGCATCGCGAACAGGGCGCGGTAGAGTTGATGCGTCAGCGCCAGCATGCGCTGACCGTACAGCTGCCACGCCAGATGCGAAGCCAGACAGCCAAGCAACCCCACCAGAAAACCGCCCAGCATATCCAGCGGCCAGTGCACGCCGAGATACACGCGTGACCAGGCAATAGCGCTGCCAATCGCCAGCAAAACCACGCCGGACCACAGACGGTGCCAGAAAATAAACGCCAGCGCGAAGGTAAAAATCGTGGTGCCGTGATCGCTGGGATAGGAGTCATCAGCGGCGTGTGACAGGAACTGGTGACCGAAGCCAATGGCGAACGGGCGCGGGTGTGGCAGTAGCTGGCCCACGCACCAGGAGATGCTCAGCGCATAAATCAGCGCCATGCCGGTTTTCAGCACCAGCGCGCGCTGCGACTGCAGCTGATCGCGCGGCCCCCACAGCCACAGGGCGACGATCAGCAACGGTACAATAGCAATCACATCTTTGGCGATAAAGGTCGCCAGGCTGAGCAGCCACGCGGGTGAATCCGGCGTGGCGTTAATCCATAAAAAGAGGGTGTGGTTAAGAGCTTCCATCACGTTTCCTCGTCCTCGTCTTGTTTACCCAAAAAGAAATTGCGGCAAAAATCAGCAGCTGGCTGAGCCACACCCACCAGCCCGCCCACAAATTGTGGGAGAAAAAGTGCGCACCACGCATCACCTGGCCATAGCCCATCAGCAGGCCACAGGCGATACCCACTGCCAGCGCCAGCAGCGCGCGGCGTGGACGCTCCGGCCACCACAAAAAAAACAGCGCCATCAGCGCAAAGCCGCTGGAAGCATGGCCGCCCGGAAAGCACTGGCCCGGGCCACTG
Organism: Pantoea sp. R102; assembly: GCF_004916815.1. Taxonomy (NCBI): domain Bacteria; kingdom Pseudomonadati; phylum Pseudomonadota; class Gammaproteobacteria; order Enterobacterales; family Erwiniaceae; genus Pantoea; species Pantoea sp. R102. Next base: position 22,570 of record NZ_SDFT01000157.1, on the reverse strand, counting down.
TTGGCCGGCACCGCCGCCAGCAGCGGAAAGCTCGCGGCATTGCCGCCGAACAGCGCCAAATCCCACGGACAGGAGTGCGCGCTGTGCGCCTTTAGCATGCCCACCACCAGCGGCCCCATGCCAAACAGCAGAGCCACCAGCACCCGTCGGGCGTCGCGCTGTTGCAGACCGCGCAGTAACAGCAGCACCGCGCCAGCGATAATCACATCCTTCATCAGCCGATGGTTAATTAGATCCAGCCAGCGGTTGTGCTGCCACGGAAAACGCCGGGTGAGCGGATCAAACCAGCGCTGGCTGATGGCGATGTCGAGGCTTTCGTGGCGCGACCACCACAGAAACGCCAGCGCCAGAATTGCCAGCAAAATAAGGTTGATAGCGTAGAAGCGCGCGGACAGAGAATAAATAGCCGCGCTCCGAATCTCACTGCGGGTTGTTGGAGTGTTTAACTTTGATGAAAGTTGCATGAATATTTGCAAATAGCGAAACCAGAGTCACAGGGTTGCAAATCACGCTTAGGGAAACCTTAAGGGGGCGCGCGGCAGGCATAAAAAAACCCGCTAGCAGAAGGCTAACGGGCTCCTCAATTTGGGGATTTCAAAGAAAAGCAGTGGCACTTATTCAGACTGCATCGCGTCCGATTAGTTCTGACGCGTGTAAAAATATTTTTAAACAGGCAAAAGCGGCCAGATGATGACGATCAGCGTCCCCGCCAGCGTCAGCAAGACGTTGGCAATGGCGTAGGTGCCGGCATAGCCGAGCGCCGGAATGCTGCTGCGCGCGGTATCGCTGATGATCTCCATGGCCGGTGCGCAGGTGCGCGCGCCCATGATGGCACCAAACAGCAGCGCGCGGTTCATGCGCAGCACGTAAGCGCCGAACAGATAGCAAATCACCACCGGCAACAGACTCACCAGCAGGCCGCTCAGCAGCATCAGCGCGCCCGCACTGCCGAGACCGTGCTGCAGGCCGCTGCCGGCGCTCAGACCAACCCCGGCCATAAACACCATCAGGCCAAACTCTTTCACCATGGTCAGTGCGCCCTGCGGGATGTAGCCGAACGTCGGGTGGTTGGCGCGCAGGAAGCCGAGCATGATGCCGGCGAACAGCAGCCCGGCGGCGTTGCCCAGGCCAAAGCTGAAGTTGCTGAACTGGAAGGTGATCATGCCGATCATCAGGCCGATGATAAAGAAGGCGCAGAACGCCAGCAGATCGGTCATCTGGCTGTGAATAGCAATGAAGCCGATGCGATCGGCCAGGCTTTTCACCCGGCGCGCTTCGCCGCTCACCTGCAGCACATCACCTTTGTTAAGCATAATGCTGTCGTCGATCGGCATCTCAATCTGGCTGCGAATTACCCGGTTAAGGAAGCAGCCGTGATCGGTCAGTTTTAAATGGCTCAGGCGTTTATTTACCGCGTTGTGGTTTTTCACCACGATCTCTTCGGTGACGATGCGCATGTCGAGCAGATCGCGATCGAACACCTCTTTACCATTACGGAAACTGGCGTCGAGACGCGCATGCGCATCCGGATAGCCCACCAGGGAAATCTCGTCGCCGAGCTGCAGCACGGCATCACCGTCCGGGCTGGCGAGAATGCCGTTACGCCGCAGGCGCTCAATGTAGCAGCCGGTCTGACGGTGAATCCCCAGCTCGCGCAGGTTTTTGCCGCCGCTCCACTCAACCAGCTCCGGACCAACGCGATAAGCACGAATTACCGGCAGGAACACTTTACGCTGGCTGTCCGCATCCAGACCGCGCTCGCGCGCGATTTGCTGGGCGCAGGTCGGCAAATCCTGATGCTGCAGGCGCGGCAGGTAGCGTGCGCCGAAAATCAGGCTGACCAGCCCAATCAGATAGGTGAGGGCGTAACCCAGGCTGAGGTTATCCTGCATGCGCCCCAGCAGCTGCGTGTCGCTGATGCTTTGCCGCAGCGTATCGCCTGCGCCTACCAGCACCGGCGTTGAGGTCATCGAGCCGGCCAGCATGCCGGCGGTGAGGCCGATATCCCAGCCAAACAGTTTGCCGAGCGTCAGCGCAATCAGCAGGGCGCTGACCACCATGACGATCGCCAGAAAGAAATAGTTCTTACCGTCGCGGAAAAAGATGGAGAAAAAGTTGGGACCGGCTTCCACCCCGACACAAAAAATAAACAGCATAAAGCCCAGACTTAAGGCGTCAGTATTTATCGCGAAGTGTTGCTGACCCAGAATCAGCGAAACCACCAGCACACCAATAGAATTACCGAGTTGTACGGAGCCAAGGCGTAATTTACCCAGGCACAGGCCGAGGGCTAATACGACAAATAATAACAGAACGTCATTTCCGCTTAACAATTCTGCGACGTTAATGTTCACGGTTTAACTTCTTATTTACCTGTAACGGGTTGATGGAATGGGATTTTTTCGCTATCTTGTGACGGCAACGCACGGCCCGGTCACCGAATGTTCTTAAACTGTGACCCACATAAAGCGGCGCCATTCTAATCATAATTAACACCCTCAGCTATCAGCAGTTTTCATTCCTTCTGCCTTCAGCTGTTTCTTTTTATTTCCACGTAAGCGCATCAGGGCAGTTAAAAGTTTCAATATTGTTAACGTCAAAGTTGAGGAGAGGTATGTTGCAGCGCAATAATCGCTGGCCAGCATCGGTTCTGGGCGTGATGCTTTATACGCTGGTGTTTATTTTTGCACATCATTTTTGGTCCGCCGCCGCGACGCAGGCGGTGCGTGGACAGCCGGAACTGCTGCTGTTTCTGCTGCCGGGCATCGTGATGGCGCTGCTGCAGCCGGACAGTCCGCTGATCGGCACACTGTGGATCGCGCTGGGCGGGACGCTGCTGGGCATGATGTGGGTGTGGCTGGTGATGCCGATGTCACACAGCTTGCTGCTGGTGACAGCGTGGAGCCTGAGTGCACTATTCTGGGCGGGGTGCGGTGCGCTGTTGGTGCGCCTGCTGCGCATTATGCTGGCGATGCGCGCCAGCTGAGTGAAGCGAAGGCGGGCCCGCAGGCCCGTCAGGTCAGGCTTCGATGCCGAGGTTTTCTTTAGTCCACGCCGCAAATTCGGTGTAACCACCGATGTGCTGGTCGTCGAGGAAGATCTGCGGCACGGTAGAAACCGGTTTGCCGGCACGCGCTTCCAGATCGGCTTTGGTGATGCCGGTCGCCTGGATATCGACGTACTGATAATTAAAATCGTCGCGCTCGCTGGTTAACTTCGTGGCTAACTCTTTTGCTCGTACGCAGTAAGGGCAGCTGGAACGGCCAAAAATCACTGCAATCATTGCTTCTCTCCTTCCGCTGCTGTTTTGTGACTTGTCTCACATCACAGCGTGAATAATGCGTCACATCATGCCCGCCCATCCTGCTTAAGAAAAGCAGAAATTGCCTGTTACTCTAATGCGCGCTGTCTATACCCGGTCACAATGCCGTACTACAGTATTCGGGTATCACCAGCAGCAGAAACAGATGAACACTGAGGAGCCCTGAACCATGCGTAATCTGGCGACATTGCCCAAACCCGTGCTACTGCTGGAAGCGCTGGGCGTGCTGGCAGTGATTGGCGCGCTGCTGCTGGTCAACGACTGGCTGGCGGCACCGGCATTCATGGCGAAAAAACCGCTGGCAACGCTGCTGTTTTTCCTCGGCATTGCGCTGATGTTGCCGGCAGCGTGGCTGATGATGTGGCGCACCGCAAAGGCGATGGCACCGCAGTTGTTCAATCACACCCACAAAAAGAAGTAACCGGAGAGGATTATGACGCCGACTATTGATTTGCTTTGCAGCCACCGTTCCATTCGCGCCTTTACTGAGCAGGGGATTGATGACGCCCAGCGCAGCGCGATTATCGCTGCGGCGCAGGCGGCCTCGACCTCCAGTTTTTTACAGTGTTCCTCCATTGTCCGTATCACCGACCGCGCCCTGCGCGAGCAGCTGGTGCAGCTTACCGGCGGCCAGCCGTGGGTCAGCGCCGCAGCGGAGTTTTGGGTGTTCTGCGCCGACTTCAACCGCCACCAGCAAATCTGCCCTGAGGCTCAGCTGGGCCGTGCCGAACAGCTGCTGCTGGGTTGTGTCGATACCGCGCTGATGGCGCAGAACGCCATGGTCGCTGCGGAATCGCTCGGTTTAGGCGGCGTGTTTATTGGCGGCATTCGCAACAGCATCGCGCAGGTGACGGAGCTGCTGGGGCTGCCGAAGTTTGTGCTGCCGCTGTTTGGCTTCTGCATCGGCCATCCCGACGCGTCACCGGACGTCAAGCCGCGCATGCCGCAGGCGATGCTGGTGCATGAAAACCGCTACCAGCCGCTGGATAAAGCGGTGCTGGCGCAATATGACCAGCAAATCACCGCTTACTATCAGCAGCGTGACAGCAATCAGCGCTCAGAAACCTGGAGTGAACTGATTCAGCGTTTGATCATTAAAGAAACGCGACCGTTCATGCTGGATTACCTGCATCAGCAGGGCTGGGCAACGCGCTAAGCACAGGGACCGCTGCAATGAAGATGGCCATTCTCACCCGTGACGGCGCGCTCTACTCCTGTAAACGCCTGCGTGAAGCCGCGGAAGCGCGTGGCCATCAGGTGCAGATGATCGATCCGCTCTCCTGCTACATGAACATCAATTCCGACTTGCCGGCGGTGCACTATCGCGGTGAGGCGCTCGGCCATTTCGACGCGGTGATCCCGCGCATCGGCACCGCCACCACCTTTTACGGTACGGCGGTGCTGCGTCAGTTCGAGATGCTCGGCAGCTATCCGCTCAACGAGTCAGTGGCCATTACCCGCGCACGCGACAAGCTGCGCTCGCTGCAGCTGCTGGCGCGCGAGGGCATCGACATGCCGGTTACCGGCTTTGCCTCGTCGCCGGATGATACACAGGATGTGATCGCCATGGTCGGCGGCGCGCCGCTGGTGGTGAAACTGGTGGAGGGGACGCAGGGGATCGGCGTGGTGCTGGCGGAAACCCGCCAGGCGGCAGAGAGCGTGATCGATGCGTTTCGCGGTCTCAATGCGCATATTCTGGTGCAGGAGTTCATTAAAGAGGCGCGCGGGCGCGACATCCGCTGCCTGGTGATTGGCGACGAAGTGGTGGCGGCGATTGAGCGGGAAGCGAAAGAGGGCGATTTCCGCTCTAATTTGCACCGCGGCGGCAGCGCCCGCGCCGTCACCATTACCGATCAGGAGCGCGAGATCGCGGTCAAAGCGGCCACGACGCTGGGATTAGCCGTGGCGGGCGTGGATATTCTGCGCGCCAACCGGGGTCCGCTGGTGATGGAGGTCAATGCCTCTCCGGGGCTGGAGGGCATTGAAGGCAGCACCGGTTTAGACATTGCCGCCATGATGATCCGCTGGATAGAGCAGCACGCCTGTCCCGGTTATCGTCCGAAAACCGGGGGCTGAACCGCGCTTTTGCGCGGTTTTCGTGGCATCTGCGACTGATTTTCCGTAAGCTAAGGCGCTTATTTATTCACCCCACAGGATACAACGATGGATTCACTGGTCGTTCCTGACATCGACATGCTGCGTCGCTGGCTGGATCAACAAAATATCACCTGGTTCGAATGCGACGCCTGTCAGGCTTTGCATCTGCCGCATATGCAGAATTTTGACGGGGTGTTTGACGCGAAAATCGACCTGGTGGATAACGTTATCCTCTTCTCGGCGCTGGCAGAAGTAAAGCCCACCGCGCTGATCCCGCTGGTTGGTGAACTGTCGCAAATCAATGCCAGTTCGCTCACGGTGAAAGCCTTTATCGATATACAGGATGACAACCTGCCGAAGCTGATTGTCTGCCAGTCAATCAGCGTAAGCGCCGGCATCACCTTTGGTCAGTTCACCCACTTCATGAAGCAGAGCGAAGAGGGGATTTCGATGGTGATCATGGAAGCGTTCGCCAATCATCTGCTGATGATGGGCGAAGACGAGGAGCGTCCGCCGAGTGTCAGCAGCCACAGCATGCTGCACTGATTTTTCCCCTCCTGCTAACTGCCGCTTTTTGCGGCAGTTTTCATTTCAGGCCCACCACTTTTTATTCTGCATTTTGCCCTTTATTGCCAGATATTAGTCGTGCTTTATGCCGCTAGTGCCAGAGTGCATAGCAGAAACATGCATAACTTATCGCAAAAAGGCGTTTTTTAAGCTGGGATCTGGCACGCAGGAATCAGGGGGGCTATTCTTGCGGGGCTGTCTGATACGTGCAACTACGGCGCAGCTATAGGTTTTTGCTATTAAACTCCCGCTGAATATTGATTCATTGTGTGGCTGTAATTTAACAGACAACGCAACGACCGGATCGCGTGTATGCAGCGTTGTGATGACCCGCTCAGGAGGAAGAAAAACATGATCAACCAGTCAAAAAAATGGTTGCCAGGTGTGGTTGCAGGTGTGCTGATGGCTGCGGCCGTGGGCGCTCAGGCAGAGGATAAAACGCTGCACGTTTATAACTGGTCCGATTATATTTCGGCCGACACCGTGCCCAATTTTGAAAAGCAGACCGGCATCAAAGTGGTCTACGACGTGTTTGACTCCAACGAAGTGCTGGAAGGCAAACTGATGGCCGGCAGCACTGGCTATGACGTGGTGGTACCGTCGTCGAGCTTCCTCGCGCGTCAGCTGCAGTCTGGTGTGTTCCAGGAGCTGGATAAGAGCAAGCTGCCTAACTATAAAAACCTCGATCCCGATCTGATGGCGAAAGTGGCCCAGCACGATCCGGGTAACAAATACGCCATTCCTTACCTGTGGGGCACCACCGGCATTGGCTATAACATCGATAAAGTCAAAGCGGCACTGGGCGCCGATGCGCCGGTTAACAGCTGGGATCTGGTACTGAAGCCGGAAAACCTGGAAAAACTGAAGAGCTGCGGCGTTTCGTTCCTCGATGCGCCAGAAGAGATTTTTGCCACCGTGCTGAACTACCTCGGCAAAGATCCGAACAGCTCTGACGCGAAAGATTACACCGGTGCGGCGACCGACCTGCTGCTGAAGCTGCGGCCGAATATCCGCTACTTCCACTCTTCGCAGTACATCAATGACCTCGCCAACGGCAACATTTGCGTTGCCATCGGCTGGTCTGGCGATATTCTGCAGGCGAAAGATCGCGCGGTGAAAGCCAACAACGGTGTCCATCTCGGTTACAGCGTACCGAAAGAGGGCGCGCTGGCGTTCTTCGACATGATGGCCATTCCAAAAGACGCGAAAAATCTGGATGCGGCTTATCAGTGGCTGAACTACATCATGGATCCGAAAGTGATTGCCGACGTCTCCAACAAGATGAACTACGCTAACGGCAACAAAGCGTCGCTGCCGCTGATCAATGCGGATGTGCGCAACAATCCGGGTATCTTCCCGACGCCGGAAGCGATGGCCAAACTGTTTGTGCTCAAGGTCCAGGATCCGAAACTGGATCGTGCGCGTACCCGTGCATGGACTAAAGTAAAAAGTGGTAAGTAATTCGTTCTGAACGGATTCCCTTATCGGTAAACGACAACAGAGGCGCGGTGCTGGCCTCTGTTGTGTCATTTAGCGGCTGGCTGTGCCGCGCTATCCCGCTTAGCGCCGGAGACATGTGAGTGAACGACGCGATTCCCCGCCCCCAAAATAAAACGGCTAAGGCGTTAACGCCGCTGCTGGAAATCCGCAACCTGACGAAATCGTTTGACGGTCAGCACGCCGTGGATGATGTCAGCCTGACCATTTACAAAGGCGAAATTTTCGCACTGCTCGGGGCTTCCGGCTGTGGCAAGTCCACGCTGCTGCGGATGCTGGCCGGCTTTGAAATTCCCAGCAGCGGCCAGATTGTGCTGGATGGTCAGGATCTGTCCCACGTGCCGCCGTATCAGCGGCCCATCAACATGATGTTCCAGTCGTACGCGCTGTTTCCGCACATGACGGTGGAACAGAACATCGCTTTTGGCCTGAAGCAGGACAAACTGCCGAAAGGCGAAATCAGCAGCCGCGTGGCAGAGATGCTGGCGCTGGTGCATATGGAAGAGTATACCAAACGTAAGCCGCACCAGCTTTCTGGCGGCCAGCGTCAGCGCGTGGCGCTGGCGCGGAGCCTGGCGAAACGTCCCAAGCTGCTGCTGCTCGACGAACCGATGGGCGCGCTGGATAAAAAACTGCGCGACCGCATGCAGCACGAAGTGGTGGATATTCTGGAGCGCGTAGGCGCTACCTGCGTGATGGTGACCCACGATCAGGAAGAAGCCATGACCATGGCGGGCCGCATCGCCATCATGAACCGCGGTAAATTTGTGCAGATCGGCGAGCCGGAAGAGATTTACGAGCACCCGACCAGCCGCTACAGCGCCGAATTCATTGGCTCGGTGAATGTGTTTGATGGCCTGTTGCGCGAACGCCGCGACGAGGGCGTGGTGATCGACAGTCCGGGACTGATGCATCCGCTCAAGGTGCAGACTGATGTGTCGATTGTGGACAACGTGCCGGTGCACGTGGCGCTGCGGCCGGAAAAAGTCATGCTGTGCGACGAGGTGCCGGCCGACGGCTGCAACTTTGCCGTCGGCGAAGTGGTGCACATCGCCTATCTCGGCGATCTGTCGATTTACCACGTACGGCTGCGCAGCGGCCAGATGATCAGCGCCCAGCTGCAGAATGCGCATCGCTACCGGAAAGGCGCGCCCACCTGGGGCGATGAAGTGCGCCTGTGCTGGGATGCCGACAGCTGTGTGGTCCTGACGGTTTAAGGAGGCGCTATGAGCCAGATTTCTCAACGCAGCGAGCCGGAGGTAGCGGGCACACCGCTGCAGCGCTGGGGCACACGCATGAAAATGCAGCACGGTCGCAAGCTGGTGATCGCGCTGCCTTATCTGTGGCTAATCCTGCTGTTTATGCTGCCGTTCCTCATCGTGCTGAAGATCAGTTTCGCCGATATTGCGCGCGCCATTCCGCCGTACACCGATTTGGTGACCTGGGCGGACGACCAGCTCAACCTGGTGCTCAATCTGGGCAACTACCTGACGCTAACCGACGATCCGCTGTACGCCGAAGCTTATCTCACCTCGCTGAAGGTGGCGGCGATCTCAACGGTGATCTGTCTGCTGATCGGTTATCCGCTGGCGTGGGCGGTGGCGCACAGCAAGCCCTCCATGCGCACCATCCTGCTGCTGCTGGTGATCCTGCCGTCGTGGACCTCGTTCCTGGTGCGCGTCTATGCGTGGATGGGGCTGCTGAACAACAACGGGATCCTTAACCGCTTCCTGATGTGGCTTGGCGTGATCGATCATCCGCTGATCATCCTGTACACCAACACGGCGGTGTATATTGGTATCGTTTACTGCTACCTGCCGTTTATGGTGCTGCCGATCTACACCGCGCTGACGCGCATTGATTATTCGCTGGTGGAAGCATCGCTCGACCTCGGCGCGCGCCCGCTGAAAACCTTCTTCAGCGTCATCGTGCCGCTGACCAAAGGCGGCATTATTGCTGGCTCAATGCTGGTATTTATCCCGGCGGTGGGCGAGTACGTGATCCCGGAACTGCTCGGCGGACCGGACAGCATCATGATTGGGCGCATTTTGTGGCAGGAGTTCTTCAACAACCGCGACTGGCCGGTGGCCTCGGCGCTGGCGGTGATCATCCTGCTGATCCTGATTCTGCCTATCGTCTGGTTCCACAAACATCAAAACCGTGAAATGGGGGAGAAGGGATGAATCAGCTACCGGTAATCCGCTCTCCGTGGCGCACCGCGATTCTGGCGCTGTGCTTCCTGTTCCTGTACGCGCCAATGCTGCTGCTGGTGGTTTACTCCTTCAACAGCTCGCAGCTGGTGACGGTATGGGAGAGCTTCTCGTTTCACTGGTATCGTGTGCTGTTCCAGGATGATGCGATGCTGGATGCGGTTGGCCTGAGCCTGACCATCGCGGCGTTGTCGGCCACCATGGCAGTAGTGCTCGGCACCATGGCGGCGGTGATTATCGTGCGCTTCGGGCGTTTTCGCGGCCACAGCGGCTTTGCTTTCATGCTCACCGCGCCGCTGGTGATGCCCGACGTGATCACCGGTCTGTCACTGCTGCTGCTGTTCGTGGCGATGGGTAACACCTTTGGCTGGCCGGGCGATCGCGGCATGCTGACCATCTGGCTGGCGCACGTCACGTTCTGTACCGCCTACGTGGCGGTGGTGATCAACTCGCGGCTGCGCGAGCTGGATCGCTCAATTGAAGAAGCGGCGATGGACCTCGGCGCTACGCCGCTGAAGGTGTTCTTCGTGATTACCGTGCCGATGATTGCCCCGGCAATCATTACCGGCTGGCTGCTGGCGTTTACTCTGTCGCTGGACGACCTGGTGATCGCCAGCTTCGTCACCGGGCCGGGCGCTACCACGCTGCCGATGGCGATCTTTGCCACGGTGCGGCGCGGCGTCAATCCGGAGATCAACGCGCTGGCCTCGCTGATTCTGTTTGTGGTCGGGCTGGTCGGCTTTATCGCCTGGCGCTTTATGGCGCACGAAGAAAAACAGCGATTGCGCGATATTCAGAAAGCAAAACGTGGCTGAGTGACGCAACATTTGCCAATATAAGCAAGGCTGACTCTGTCAGCCTTTTCTTATGGAGCGCGCGCAATGTCGGAAACGTTGAAAAACCTGGTGTTAACCTCCACGCCCGTGCCGGTGACCATTGCCGGCAGCGCCATTATCGCCACGCGCTGTATCAGCGTGCTGATGCTGGCCAATGAGCTGGGCTATGACGAAATCGCCAATTTCGTGCACCGTAGCGCGCAGGCGTGGGACTCCACGCTGATTTTTATCGCCAGCCAGCTGATTTTCCTGTTTGAACTGCGCTGTGCCTTTACCCTGATGCGCGGCAGTAATGCCGGGCGCTGGGGCTACGTGGCCACACAGATCGTGGTGCTGCTGTACATGCTGATGGCGTCGGTAGGCTGGATCTATCCGGAGATTTTCAGCATTCCCGGCGAGAATAACGCGCAGATTATTCACCACACGCTGCTGCAGAAACTGCCGGATGTGCTGGTGCTGCTGCTGCTGTTTGTGCCGGCCAGCAGTCGCGCATTTTTCCGCAGCCGGTGATACAATCGGCCCCCGTTTTTGCTCCCGATTCTCAATACAGGCCTTTCCATGCATTGCGCGCTTTATCAGGCCGGTCGCTGTCGCTCATGTCAGTGGCTGGAAAAACCCTATCCGCAACAGCTGAGCGACAAGCATGCGCAGCTGACGCAGCTGCTGGACGGCATGCCGGTCGCCGACTGGCGGCCGCCGGTTACCTCGGTGCAGCAGGGGTTTCGCAATAAAGCCAAGATGGTGGTGAGCGGCAGCGTGGAAAAACCGCTGTTCGGCGTGGTGGCGCGTGACGGCGAGCCGGTGGATCTCTGCGCCTGTCCGCTCTATCCCGCCAGCTTCGCGGCGGTATTCGACGTGCTGAAACCCTTTATCGCCCGTGCCGGTCTGACGCCGTACAACGTGGCGCGCAAACGCGGCGAGCTGAAGTTTTTGCTGCTGACGGAGAGTACCCAGGGCGGCATGATGCTGCGTTTTGTCCTGCGCTCGCACAGCAAACTGGCGCAGCTGCGCGCCGCGCTGCCGTGGCTGCAACAGCAGCTGCCGCAGCTGCAAGTGATCTCCGCCAATATTCAGCCGGTGCACATGGCGATACTGGAGGGCGAGGAGGAGATTGCGCTGACGCCTGAGCAGGCGCTGCCGGAACGCTTCAACGACGTGCCGCTGTATATCCGTCCGCAAAGTTTCTTCCAGACTAACCCGCAGGTGGCGGCTGCGCTGTACGCAACGGCACGCGACTGGGTGGCGGAGCTGCCGGTGCACAGCATGTGGGATCTGTTCTGTGGCGTTGGCGGCTTTGGCCTGCACTGCGCCACGCCGCAGATGCAGCTGACCGGCATTGAAATCAGTGCGGAAGCCATCGCCTGCGCGCAGCAGTCGGCGCAGCAGCTGGGGTTAGAGCAGGTGAGTTTTGCCGCGCTGGATTCCACGCAGTTTGCCACCGGGCATACGAGCGTGCCGCAGCTGGTGCTGGTCAATCCGCCACGTCGCGGTATTGGTGCAGAACTGTGCGCCTGGCTGAGCCGCATGGCGCCGGACTACATCCTGTATTCCAGCTGCAATCCCGCCAGCATGGCGCAGGACATTGCCCGCCTGGCCGACTATGACATCAGCCGCGTGCAGCTGTTCGATATGTTCCCGCACACCGCACATTTTGAGGTGCTGACGTTACTGCGTCGTAAGGGTGGAATCGCGTAGCGCCCGGCTGCGCTGAGGACGTGCAGAACCTGGCAGGCCCGGCGCCACGCAACTCCATAATGCTTATTCCGGGAACCACTTCTGATTGATCTGCTGCCAGCGACCGTTGGCTTTCAGCGCCGCCAGCGCGCTGTTCAGCTGTTGCAGCAGCGCGCTGTTGCCCTTGCGCACCGCAATGCCGAGCCCGGTGCCGAAGTAGTCGCTGTCGGTAATATGCTCGCCGACCGCGCTCAAATCCGCATTGGCCTTCAGCCACTGATTGACGACTGCGCTGTCACCAAATACGCCGTTGAGCCGGCCATTTTTCAGGTCGAGGATCGCGTTCTGGTAGCTGTCGTAGGCCACCGCAATCACTTCCGGATGCTTCTCCAGCAGGTATTTTTGATGGGTGGTGCCGTTTTCCACGCCGATGCGTTTGCCTTTCAGCTGGCTAAAGTCGCTATATTCACCTTTGTGGGCGATGACGATTGCCGAATTGGCGTAGTAGGGCTGGGTAAAATCGACCTGCTTACTGCGCTCGGCGGTGATATCCATGCCGGAAATGACCGCGTCATAGCGACGGAATTTCAGCGAAGGAATCAGGCTATCAAAGGCATTGTTGGTGAAAGTGCACTCGGCCTGCATCTGCTGACACAGCGCTTTAGCGAGGTCGATATCAAAACCGACAATCTGGTTATTCTGATCGAGTGATTCGAACGGGGGATAGGTGGCTGAGGCAGCAAAGCGAATTTTCTCTGCCGCATAAGCATTCATTGCCAGCGTTGCCATCACTGCCGCAACAATCCATTTTTTCATTATAAGGCTCCTGTAAACCATGCCAGAGGCGAAACGATTTACACGATGCCAGTTAATGCATTTGTATGCAATAAATATGATTAAAAATTTATTTCGCTATGATCAAATACAGTGAGGAAGGGCGCGGCGCTTTCCTTCGCACCGCGTCAGACGATCAGTTGCGGCGCTCAAACGCCAGCGCGCGCTTCTCGACCAGGCGCATCAGCAGCGTCAGCAGGCCGTTAACCACCAGATAAATCAGACCGGCGGCAGCATATACGGTGACGTCATAGGTGCGGCCATACAGCAGCTGGCCGTGGCCCATCACTTCCATCAGCGTAATGGTATAGGCCAGCGAAGTACTCTTGAACACCAGCACCACTTCGTTGGAGTAAGAGGAGAGGGCGCGCTTAAACGCGTACGGCAGCAGAATACGCAGCGTATCGCGGCGGCGCATGCCCAGCGCGGCGCAGGAGTGCCACTGCCCGGCCGGTATGGCGCGCACCGCGCCGTAGAACAGCTGTGTGGTGTAGGCTGCGCTATTAAGCGACAGCGCCAGCATGGCACACAGCCACGGCTGCGACAGTAAATGCCAGAGCCACGGCACGTTCTGAATGCTGGGGAACTGGCCGGGACCGTAATAGATGAGGAAAATCTGCACCAGCAGCGGCGTGCCGGTAAACAGGGTGATATAGCCTTTGACCAGCCAGTTGAGCAGCGGCAGCTTCAGCGCCAGCACAATGGTGCACAGCAGCGCCAGCAGCAGCGCGGCGACCAGCGAGGCGGCCGTCAGCGTCAGGCTGGTATGCAGGCCTTTCAGTAGCTCAGGTAAATACGCCAGCATGCGTCAGGCCCCCCGCTCGAAACGCGTGGTACGTGATTCAATACGGCGCAGCACCGCCTGACTGAATAGCGTAATCACTAAATAGATCGCGGCAGCCACCAGATACCAGGTAAACGGCTCCTGGGTGCGCGTCGCAATGCTTTTGGTCTGCAGCATGAGATCGTTGACGCTAATCAGCGACACCAGCGCCGTATCCTTGAGCAGCACCAGCCACTGATTGCCGAGTCCGGGCAGCGCATGGCGCCACATCTGCGGCATAATCAGCCGGAAGAAAATCGCTGACTTTTTCATGCCCAGCGCCTGGCCTGATTCCCACTGGCCGGACGGCACCGCTTTCAGCGCACCGCGCAGCGTTTGAGAGGCGTAAGCCGAATAGAGCATCGCCAGCGCAATCACGCCGCACAGGAACGGGCTGACATCAAAGTTCTCAATCTGCATCTGCACCGGCAAGGTGAACAGGCCCAGATTGAGCTGGAAGCCGTCCGACAGCGTCAGCAGCAGCTGCGAGGCACCGAAATAGATAAACAGCACCACCAGAATTTCCGGCAGGCCGCGAATCAGCGTCACCAGCCCGGTACCGATCCACGCCAGCGGTTTCCAGTGCAGCGATTCCCAGCCAGCAAAAATCATCGCCAGCGCGAGGCCGGCGATCAGGGCACAAACGGCAAGGCCGACGGTCATGCCGGCGGCGCTTGCGAGTGGAATCATTTCATTCATCAGAAATTACTGCTGAAACCATTTGTTGTAGATGGTTTTGTAGGTGCCGTCGGCTTTGATCTTATCCAGCGCGCCGTTGAACTTCTGCTGCAGTTCGCTGTTGCCCTGACGCACGGCGATGCCGAGGCCGGTGCCGAAGTAGGCTTTGTCGGTCACTTTCTCACCCAGCGCGGCGAGGTTGGCGTTCTGCTTCAGCCACTCGTTAACCACGGCGGTATCCCCGAACACCGCATCAATACGGCCATTCTTCAGGTCGAGCACCGCATTCTGGTAGCTGTCGTAAGGCACGATGGTGATGTCGCTGTGCTTGTCAGAGAGATATTTCTGGTGCGTGGTGCCGTTCTGCACGCCCACACGCTTGCCTTTCAGCGCCGCAACGTCCGCCAGCTTGCCTTTCTGCGCGATGAAGGTCGCAGAGTTGTCGTAGTAAGGTTTGGTGAACAGCACCTGCTTTTCACGCTCTGGCGTGATATCCATGCCGGCCATCACCGCGTCAAAACGGCGGAATTTCAGGCTGGGGATCAGGCTGTCGAAGGCCTGGTTGGTAAAGGTGCAGGTCGCATCGATCTCTTTGCACAGCGCATTGGCCAGATCGACGTCAAAGCCCTGGATTTTGTTGTCGGAGTCGACAAATTCAAACGGCGGATAAGACGCCTCGGTCGCGAAACGCAGGGTTTGCGCGGCAGAAGCGCTCAGGCTCAGGCTGGCAAGCAGTGCAGCAAGTACAACTTTTTTCATTAGAAGCATCCTGACTTAGTGCGAAAGATAATGAGCAAACGCCTCGGTTTGCGGCTGTGTAAAGTGGCTGGCATCGCCCTGTTCAATGATGCGACCGTTCTCCATGTACACCACGCGGCTGGCGGTTTTGCGCGCCACCTCAACTTCGTGGGTGACAATCACCTGCGTGATCTGCGTCTGCGCCAGCTCACGAATGATGCTGACGATCTGCGCCGTGATCTCCGGGTCGAGCGCGGCGGTCGGTTCATCAAACAGCAACACCTGCGGCTCCATCATCAGCGCGCGCGCAATTGCCACGCGCTGCTGCTGGCCACCGGAAAGGTGCAGGGGAAAACGATCGGCGTACGGCGTCAGGCGCAGGCGTTCCAGTAGTTTATCGGCGCGCGCGCGTGCCGCATCTTTGCTGAGCCCGAGCACACGACAGGGTGCTTCGATCAGGTTCTGCATCACGCTGAGGTGCGGCCACAGATTGTACTGCTGGAACACCATGCCGACATTCTGGCGCAGTTCGCGAATCGCGTTGTCGGACGGCGTCTGGCTAAAATCGAAGTGGTTGCCGGCAATCTGCAGGCTACCGGAACGCGGCAGCTCCAGCAGGTTGAGCACGCGCAGGAGTGAACTTTTACCCGCGCCACTCGGGCCGAGCAACACCAGCGTTTCGCCCTGCGGGCAGGCCAGGTTGATATCGAACAGCGCCTGATGGGCGCCGTAAAAACAGTTGATGGCGTTTAGTTGAATACTCATGCGCAAAAAATGAATAGCAATTAGTGTCGCAAATCTTAACGTCACCAGAATAGTTATGCAATTGAGGTGGGTTAAAATTTATTAAAGAGCAATTAAACAGCAAAAGCGTAGCACAAAATCGGGCAGGGCAGCGGGGAAAGGGGCTGACGGGTGAGCGTCGGCTGTTGCGCGGAAGCTTAGCGGCGCCGCAATGGTGCAGCGCGCTAATGGTTGCGGCTGAGTGCGGAAAAAATGCGCGACTATTTTTTCTCTTCCAGCAGCTGGCTGAGCGAGCCGCCACCGGCGTGTGGCCAGTCGCCGACGTAGCGCACATCATCCACCACCCAGCAGGTGCCTTCGTGGATCATCAGCACTTCATCGCGCCAGCTTTTATCGCCGCGGCTCAGCGTCACGCGCAGCGGAATATTACGCGCGTCGCGGTTAGGAATGCTGGAGGCGCTGGCCACGTCAGCGGCAGTGGGCCCCTGTGCCAGGCTGGAGAACAGATCGCCCTGGCGCCACGCTGCCGGTGGGTGGCTCTGGCTGCTGGCATGCAGCAGTTTCTGATACAGGTTGTCGCTCAGGTACGGGCGATATTTTGCCAGCGTGGTGCTGTCCGGCAATCCCTGGGTTGGCTGGCTGACACGTAAATCGTAGAACTGCTGCGCCACGCTGTCCGGACCGCCGTCAACGCAGGGTGCGGTACGCGGCCCGTTGTCCTTGATCACCGGCTCAACGGTGGTACAGGCACTCAGCAGCAATGCAGCGGGAACAAGCAGCGCAAAGGCTTTGTTTCTCATCTCGATTTCCTTATTGTTCACTGGCAAAGCGCCATTTTTAGCATAGAGTATAGCCGTGCTTTTACGCCGTACGAGCTATCGCCTCATGAATCACCACAGGAGAGAACGATGAAATTTTCGACTACGCCAACCCTGGAAGGGCAGAGCATCACTGAATATTGCGGCGTTGTGACCGGCGAAGCGATTCTCGGTGCCAACATTTTCCGTGACTTCTTTGCCGGCATTCGCGATATCGTCGGCGGCCGCTCCGGTGCCTATGAGAAAGAGCTGCGCAAAGCGCGGCAGATCGCCTTTGAAGAGCTGGAAGAACAGGCGAAAGCGCTGGGCGCTAATGCGGTGGTTGGCATTGATATTGACTACGAAACCGTGGGCAAAGACAGCAGCATGCTGATGGTGAGCGTTACCGGTACTGCGGTGATCGTGCGCTAATGCGCGCGGTGTTACTGCTGGTGATGGCGCTGCTGCTCAGCGCCTGCCAGTCGACGCTGGAAGCGCGCAACGGCTATTGGGTCGATAGCGCGCACCCGGCGCAGGGGGCCAGACCGCGCATCAAAGTGGTGGTAATCCACTACACGGCGGAGGACTTTCCCTCGTCGCTGGCGACCCTGACGGACCGCAACGTCAGCGCGCACTATCTGATTCCGCAGCAGCCGCCGCAGAAAAACGGCGCCGGGGTGATCTGGCAGCTGGTGCCTGAAAATCAGCTGGCGTGGCATGCCGGACCGAGCTTCTGGCGCGGCGCAACGCGCATTAATGACACCTCAATTGGCATCGAAATCGTCAATGACGGCTATCGCCGCACGCTGACCGGCCGGCAGTGGCAGCCGTTCACCGCCGCGCAAATCAATGCCCTGACCGCGCTGGTGCGCGATATCAGCCAGCGTTACGGCATCAGTCCGGAAAATATTGTCGGGCACAGTGATATCGCGCCGCAGCGCAAGCAGGATCCCGGTCCGCTGTTTCCGTGGCAACAGCTGGCCCGGCAGGGGCTGGGAGCGTGGCCGGATGCCGCCACGGTGCAGCGCTATCTGGCTAACCAGCCGCCGGATGCCCCGGTGGAGGCTGCAACGCTGCTGACTGCGCTGCAGCGCTATGGTTATGACGTTGCCGCTGCGCCAACGCCGCAGATGCAGCGCAAACTGATTGCGGCGTTTCAGATGCATTTCCGCCCGCGTGATTACCGTGGCGAAGCCGATGCCGAGACGCTGGCCATCGCCCGTGCGCTGCTGGCGAAATACGGCGCGGCACAGTAGCCGCGCGTTGCGGCGTTACGGCTGGAGAAAGGCCTGCCAGCGCGCCACCAGCTGCTGTAATTGCTGGCGGCTGACATCCAGATGGGTAACGATGCGGGTCTGCGGACCTACGCTGAGCAGCACGTCGCCCGCCTGCATCCAGCGCTGTAGCGGTGCGACCTGCTCCGCCGGCACTTTCACGAACAGCATGTTAGTGTGCTGGCTCACCACTTCCACACCAAGAGTGCTGAGCTGTGCGCCGAGCCACGCGGCGTTGTCATGATCCTCCTGCAGACGCGCCACGTTGTGCTGCAGCGCGTAGAGACCGGCAGCCGCCAGAATGCCGGCCTGGCGCATGCCGCCACCGGTCATTTTGCGCCAGCGCCGCGCCTGCTCGATATAAGCTTCATCACCACACAGCAGGGAGCCGACCGGCGTGCCCAGTCCTTTCGACAGGCAGATGGTCAGGCTATCGCAGTAGCGGGCGATATCGATCAGCTGCACGCCCTGCGCCACCACGGCATTAAAGATGCGCGCGCCGTCAATGTGCAGCGCCAGCTGGCGCTCGCGGGTAAATTGCCACGCCTGTTCAAGGTAGCTCAGCGGCAGCACTTTGCCGTGATGGGTATTTTCCAGGCTCAGCAGGCGGGTGCGGGCAAAATGCATGTCGTCCGGCTTGATGGCGGCCGCCACGTCGTGCAGCGGCAGCGTGCCGTCGGCAGCCGCGAGGATCGGCTGCGGCTGGATGCTGCCGAGCACCGCGGCACCGCCAGCCTCATATTTGTAGTTGTGCGCCTGCTGGCCGACGATGTACTCATCACCGCGCTGGCAGTGGCACAGCAGCGCCACCAGGTTGGCTTGAGTGCCGGTAGGGAAGAACAGCGCAGCCGCTTTACCGCTCAGGCGCGCCGCTTCAGCCTCCAGCGCATTGACGGTGGGATCATCGCGATAGACATCATCGCCGGTTTCGGCCGCCATCATCGCATCCAGCATCGCGGCACTCGGGCGGGTCACGGTATCACTGCGTAAATCGATCACGTTGTTCTCCTGACATAAAAAAGCGGGCTAAGCGCCCGCATGATGATTAATCCGGCAAGTCTCTTCGTTTTACCGCAGCCAGTTGGTTTTCGCCAGCTCGACGATTTCATCACCGCGGCCATTCAGGATCGCGCGCAGCATGTACAGGCTGAAACCTTTCGCCTGCTCGGCTTTGATTTGCGGTGGCATCGACAACTCTTCCTTAGCGGTGATCACGTCCACCAGCACCGGACCGTCGTGGGCGAACGCCTGTTGCAGCGCGCCATCCAGCTCCGAGGCTTTTTCCACGCGGATCCCTTTGATGCCGCAGGCGGTAGCGATGGCGGCGAAGTCCGGGTTCTCCAGATCGGTGCCATCGGTGAGATAGCCGCCGGCTTTCATCTCCATCGCCACAAAGCCCAGCACGCTGTTATTAAAGATCACCAGCTTTACCGGCAGCTTAAGCTGCGCCAGCGAGATGAAATCGCCCATCAGCATGCTGAAGCCGCCATCGCCGCACAGCGCAACCACCTGACGCTGTTTATCGATGGCCTGTGCGCCCAGCGCCTGCGGCATGGCGTTGGCCATCGAACCGTGGTTAAACGAGCCGAGCAGACGGCGCTTGCCGTTCATTTTCAGATAGCGCGCCGCCCACACCGTTGGCGTGCCGACATCACAGGTAAAGATGGCGTCATCGGCCGCATAGTGGCTGATCTGCTGGGCCAGATACTGCGGGTGAATCGCCTGCTTATCGTTGGCGGTCGCCAGATCGTCTAGCCCTTTGCGCGCATCCGCGTAGTGCTCCAGTGCGCGATCGAGGTGATGACGGTCGCTGTGACTGGTGAGCTGTGGCTGCAGCGCCTGTAGCGTGGCTTTGATGTCGCCCACCAGCGCCATATCAACGTGACTGTGCGCGCCGAGGCTGGCCGGATTGATATCAATCTGAATAATGCGCGCGTCCGCCGGGTAGAACGGGCGATAAGGGAACTGGGTGCCGAGCAGCACCAGCGTGTCGGCGTTCATCATGGCGTGATAGCCGGATGAGAAGCCGATCAGCCCGGTCATGCCGACGTCGTACGGGTTATCGTACTCGAGGTGCTCTTTGCCGCGCATGGCATGCACCACCGGTGCTTTCAGCGTTTCGGCCAGCTTTACCACTTCCGCATGGGCACCGGCGCAGCCGCTGCCGCACATCAGGGTGATATTTTTCGCTTCATTGAGCGTTTCTGCGAGGCGCGTCAGTTCACTCACCGACGGCACCACCTGCGGCAGCTGCGGCGGATACCATTCGCTGCGCGCATTCTCCGGCGCCGCCTGCAGCGCCACGTCACCCGGCAGCACAATCACCGACACACCGCGATTGAGGATGGCTTTACGCATCGCAATGCCGAGCACCTGCGGCAGCTGTTCCGGATTGGAGACCAGCTCGCAGTAATGACTGCACTCGCGGAATAACTCCTGCGGATGAGTTTCCTGAAAATAGCCGCTGCCGATTTCGCTGGAAGGAATGTGCGCGGCAATCGCCAGCACCGGAACATGGTTGCGATGGCAGTCAAACAGGCCGTTGATCAGATGCAGGTTGCCAGGGCCACAGGAGCCAGCGCACACCGCCAGCTCACCGCTGATTTGTGCTTCCGCCCCGGCGGCAAAAGCGGCCACTTCTTCATGGCGCGTTGGCATCCATTCAATGGTGTCCATGCGGTTGAGGCTGTCGTTCAGTCCGTTGAGGGAGTCACCGGTTACGCCCCAAATGCGTTTTACGCCGGCGCTCTCCAGCGTTTTGGCCAGCAGGGCCGCCACAGTTTGCTTCATCGTTCGCTCCTTTCTGGTGTTGGCCATCCAGTCGGATGGCAAAAAACGTGTCAGAGAGAAAGCGTAGACGAAGCCGCAGCGCAGCGGGCGTGAAAAAATGCGCTGCGCGTCAGGCGGAAAACAGGGCGATGAGGATCGGCGCCAGCAGGTTCATGATAAAACCGTGCACGATGGCCGCAGGCACAATCTCCATTCCGCCGGCACGCTGCAGAATCGGCAGGGTGAAATCCATCGACGTGGCACCGCTCAGCCCGAGTGCCATACTGCGGTAGCGGTTGACCAGCACCGGAATCAGCAGCACCGCAGCCAGCTCGCGCAGCAGATCGTTAAAGAAGGCGGCGCTGCCCATCACCGGGCCGTACGCTTCGGTCATCAGAATGCCGGATAGCGAATACCAGCCGAAGCCGCTGGCCAGCGCCAGTCCGGTTGACAGCGAAACGCCGAGCAGCCACGCCGCCAGCACGCCGCCGCCCAGCGAGCCGCACAGGGACACCAACGCTACCGTCATGCCGCGCCGGTTCAGGGTGATCTGGCGCAGCGTCATGCCGCTGCCGCGCAGCTGCACGCCCACCAGGAACAGCAGCACCACCAGCGCAATTTCGCTCAGGGTGGAAGCATGGCGCAGCGGCGCCCATTGGGTTAATCCCAGCAGGAAACCGGCCAGCACCGCCACACACAGCTTGAGTGACTCCAGCACCATGTGCCAGCGCGACGGCAGATTCTGCTGGCGATGCTGCTGCCGCCACGGCCAGCGGCGATCCAGCAGCCACAGCGCCAGCAGCGAGCAGCTCAGGATGGCGCCCGCGGCAATCAGCGCGGTTTTAAACACGATCAGCAAATTGGTGCCGAGATTGTCGAGAAAGGCGAGGCTGGTACCCATAAAAAACAGAATGGCGTAAATCAGCAAACTCAGCAGGCGGTTAACGCGCTGCAACAGCGCAGGCTGATGCCACGGCAGCAAATAGCCCACCATCAGCGGCACCAGAATGATAAGCAGTCCGGTATACATGAAAAATGACGTCCTTTTTTGCGAGACGCCACGCTAATGGAAAACGCCTGAAGTGTAAACCTTTTCTCCCGCTGCCGACTTGACCAACGCAGCGCGGCGGACCATGCTCTGGCAAAGCACGGAGGGACTGCGCGATGATTCTGGAACATATCGATATACACGGCTTTCGCGGCATTAACCGGTTGTCGCTGCCGCTGACCGACACCAACCTGCTGATTGGGGAAAACGCGTGGGGTAAATCCAGTTTGCTGGATGCGCTTACGCTGCTGCTGGCACCGGCCGCTGAGCCCTATAGGTTCACCGAACAGGACTTCCATTTTCCGCCCGGTGAGGTGGAAGCACGCCTACATAAGTTGCAGCTGGTGTTTCGCTTTCGCGCGCAGGGCGATGAGCATGAAGCGCTGTTTGCGCCGTTCTGGCAGCAGGATGATGCGGGGCGCTACCTGCGCTTCAGTACGCTGGCGACGCGCCAGGGCAGCGAAGTCAAAACCCGCTGGCGCTTTATTGACGCGCGTGGCGAGGTGCTGCCGCTGGCGGGCACCGACGCCGCGCTGGCGCAGTTGCGCGCGTACTATCCGGTGCTGCGCCTGCGTGATGCGCGCTTTGGCCGGCGGTCGCGCCATAGTGACAATGACACGCAGCGGCGCGCTGATACGCTGAGCGCGCTGGCGCAGGAGATG
>NZ_SDFT01000156.1:0-4859 GCF_004916815.1 Pantoea sp. R102 | reverse complement strand
CAGCAGATACAGCAGCGGCTGGCGCAACAGCAAACGCTGATGGCGCAGCGGGATGATCTGTTACGCAGGCAGCAGGCGCAGCAACAGCGGCTGCAGCAGCATCAACGCTGGCAGCAGTTCTGGCAGCAACTGCCCGCACTGATGCCGGAGACGCTGTGGCTGAGTCGCGTGGAGCGGCGTCAGGGGCAACTGGTGCTGGACGGTCTGGCGCAAAGCCTGGCTGATGTCAGCGCGTTCCGCCATCAACTGCAGACGCAACCGCTATTTGCGGCGGTGAAGCAGGGCAGCGTACAGCGTCAGGCGCAGGGGGATTACCGCTTCGCGCTGCGCGCCCGGCTGCAGGAGGCGACCGATGAATGAGCTCATCCAGCGCTGGCTGCAGCTGGCACTGACGTGGCGAATAGCCAGCCTGCATTTGCTGGCGCTGCTGCTACTCGGGCTGGCGTGGCTACTGCTGCTGCGTCCGCAACAGCAGCAATTCAGCACGCTGCAACAGCAGCTGTCACAACTGGCGCAGCAGCACCAGCAACGTCAGCAGCAGCTGGACGCGCGACCGGCCATCGGACAGCTTCAGGCGGAGATCGCAACGTTGCAGCCAGCGGCAACGGCGGCGTCCGTATCGTTAGAGCAGCTGGTGGCGGCGCGCGGCAATCAGCTCGAGGCCTGGCATCCGGACAGCCAGCCACAGCAGCTGGCGCTGCGCCTGAGCTGGCCGCAATTTCTGCCGCTGTTCAGCGGGCTGGCTGCGACGGCGTTAGCGGTGCCACAGCGTTTTCAGCTGCAGGCGGAGCAGGGCGTGTTACACAGCGAGTTCTGGCTGGAGAGTGACGATGCGGAGTAGCGCACTGGTGTTACTGCTGTGCAGCAGCTGGGCGCTGGCGCGCGATCCGTTCCAGCCGCTGGCTGCCAGCCAGTGTCAGGCGCCTGCTGCTGTGCCGCACGGCTGGCGATTACAGGGCATCATTGGTCGCGCGCCGCACTTTGTGGCCTGGCTGGTTTCACCGCAGGGCAAACGTCAGCGGCTGAGTGCACCGGCTGCTTTTCCGGTGGCACCGTGGCAGGTAACCCAGCTCAGTGCACATACGCTGGTACTGAGCGCCACGCAAAGCTGTCCGCCGCAGCACATCACATGGGTAATAAAAGGAGGATTTTATGAAAAGGATGACGCTGCTGCTGTGGCTGGCGCTGAGCAGTCCGCTGCACGCCGCTGATCAGCCCCTGAGCCTGGTATTTGATGATGCGCCGGTCGAGCGCATTCTGCAGGCGCTGGCTGACTATCAGCAAACCAACCTGTTGATCGCGCCGGGCGTGGAGGGGCGGCTGTCGCTGCGACTCGATAACGTCGGCTGGGAGCGTGCGCTGGCGCTGGTCACGCGGCTGGCGAAACTCACGGTGATCCAGGAGGAGGGCGTGCTGCTGGTCTATCCGGAGAGCTGGCAGCAGCGACAGGCACAGCAGGCACAGGCGGAGCGTGAAGAGAAGCAGCTGCAGGCGCCGCTTGAGCAGCGCACCGTCACGCTGCACTACGCCAGCGCCAGCGATGTCTACCGCAGCCTGCAGGCGGAACGCTCGCTGATGACGCCGCGCGGCAGCGTGACGGTGGATAGCCGTACCAACAGCCTGTTGCTGCGGGACAGCGCGCAGGCGCTGCGCGATACCGAGCGCTGGCTGCAGGCGCTGGATCTGCCGCTGGAGCAGGTTGAGCTGTCAGCGCACATTGTTACCATCAATGAAGAGCATCTGCGCGAGCTCGGCGTCAGCTGGAGCACCGCACCCGGCGATGTCGTCACCGGGGCGCTGCGCAATCCGCAGCTGCAGATGCCGCTGGCGGTGAGCAACCCGGCGATACGCACCGGCGTTACGCTCGGACAGATGAGCGGCGAACTGCTTAACCTGGAGCTGAGCGCACTGGAACAGGAGAACCAGATCGAAATCATCGCCAGCCCGCGGCTGTTTACCTCGCACCAGCAGACCGCCACCATCAAACAGGGCACCGAAATCCCGTACGAGGTGAAATCCGGCAACAGCGGCGCGACGGCGATTGAGTTTAAAGAAGCGGTGCTCGGCATGGAGGTCACGCCGGTAGTACTGGGCAACGGGCGCATTCAGCTCAGGCTGCGACTGAGCCAGAACATGCCGGGGCGCAGCCTGACGATGGGGGAAAGTCAGGTGCTGAGTATTGATAAGCAGGAAATCGCCACCCAGGTGACGCTGCGCGATGGAGAAACGCTGGCGCTGGGCGGTATTTTCCAGCAGCAGCGCACCCAGGGTGAAAAGCGCGTGCCGTGGCTGGGCGAGATACCGTTGCTCGGCGGTCTGTTTCGTCAGCAGACCGACGAACGCAAAAAACGTGAGCTGGTGATCTTCATCACGCCGCGACTGGTCAGGGAAGCAGCGCTTACCGCCGGATAAAGCGGAAAATTCGCTCCATATGACCAACTGCGTTGACGCAGGGCAGGAATTAGCATACAAGGTTTAGCGATTTTAAAACGGTGTAACGGAACGCGGCAGGATAACCTTCCGGCGGATGTCAGTGACAAGCGATACTGGCATCGAAAGAAATATGCCCGAATTATGGGTGGTACAGGACGTCAGTCACGGCACGCATTCCCCGGTTTACGCAGGTAAGCTAACGGGAGCGACAGGCCCGGCCAGCGCACCTGTAGCGCGCACAAGGATGGCAAAAATGGAAGAGCGTTACCGTCTCGCGAACCACAGACCGGTCCTGTTTGAAGGTCGCCGGGGGCAATTTATTCGGTTGCCAAACGGCCATGAGTGTTGAGATAATTTTCCGTCTGACTCTTGCTAACGCTCATGAGGTCTCAGTTCCTGTCCCGCCAGCAATGTGCTGAACGCGGGGTATCATCAACGAATTCTTAGTAATACCGACAAAATGGCAGAGAAACGCAATATCTTTCTGGTTGGGCCGATGGGTGCCGGCAAAAGCACTATTGGTCGTCAGTTAGCTCAGCAACTCAATATGGAATTTTTCGATTCCGATCAGGAAATTGAGCGACGTACCGGAGCGGATGTAGGCTGGGTATTTGATGTGGAAGGCGAAGCCGGTTTTCGCGATCGTGAAGAGAAAATCATCAACGAGCTGACCGAGAAACAGGGCATTGTCCTGGCGACCGGTGGCGGCTCCGTCAAATCCCGTGAAACCCGTAATCGTCTCTCCGCCCGCGGTGTGGTCGTCTACCTCGAAACCACCATCGAAAAGCAACTTGCCCGCACTCAGCGTGATAAAAAGCGTCCGCTGCTGCAGGTTGACGAACCGCCGCGCGAAGTACTGGAAGCGCTGGCTGGCGAACGTAATCCGCTTTATGAAGAGATCGCTGACGTCACCATTCGCACTGACGATCAAAGTGCAAAAGTTGTCGCCAATCAGATCATCAACATGCTGGAAAAAAATTAATCCAGCACCCTGAGGGCTCAGCAATAGGTATCGGTCATCATGGAGAAGATCACTGTCTCACTGGGGGATCGCAGTTACCCCATCACCATCGCTGCCGGACTGTTTAACGATCCGGCTTCTTTTTGGCCGCTGAAAGCCGGCGACAATGCCATGCTGGTGACGAATCAAACGCTGGCACCGATCTATCTGGACAAACTCGCGACGCTGCTGAGCAACGCCGGGGTGAAAGTGGATCAGGTGATTCTGCCCGACGGTGAGCAGTACAAAACGCTGGCGGTGATGGACGAGGTTTTCACCGCGCTACTGCAGAAGCCGCACGGCCGTGACACCACGCTGATTGCACTGGGCGGTGGCGTGATTGGCGATCTGACCGGTTTTGCTGCCGCCAGCTACCAGCGCGGCGTACGCTTTATTCAGGTGCCGACCACCTTGCTGTCGCAGGTTGACTCCTCGGTTGGGGGCAAGACTGCGGTGAACCATCCCCTCGGTAAAAACATGATCGGTGCTTTCTACCAGCCGGCTTCGGTGGTGGTTGATACCGACTGCCTCACTACGCTGCCGCCGCGCGAGCTGGCCTCCGGTCTGGCGGAAGTGATCAAATACGGCATCATTCTCGACGGTGAATTTTTCCAGTGGCTGGAGCAGAATCTTGATGCGCTGCTGGCGCTGGATAACACTGCCATGGCTTACTGCATTCGCCGCTGCTGCGAGCTGAAAGCCGACGTGGTGGCGGCCGACGAGCGTGAAACCGGCCTGCGTGCGCTGCTCAATCTCGGTCATACTTTTGGCCATGCGATTGAAGCGCATATGGGTTACGGCAACTGGTTGCACGGTGAAGCGGTTGCGGCAGGCATGGTAATGGCGGCGCGCACTGCTGAGCGTCTGGGTCAGTTCAGCGCTGCCGATACTGACCGCATTATTGCGCTGCTGCAGCGTGCTGGCCTGCCGGTTAACGGCCCGGCCAGCATGACGGCAGAAGCCTATCTGCCGCACATGATGCGCGATAAAAAAGTGCTCGGCGGCGAGCTGCGTCTGGTGCTGCCTCTCGCTATTGGCCGCTCCGAAGTGCGTGGCGGCGTGGCGCATGATATGGTGCTGGCTGCGATTAACGATTGCAAAGTATCTTGATTATCCCCGGACTACGTCGGGCTGCTGTCCGGCGGGGAACAGTGAGCAGTGATGCGGCACGTGGGAAGCGTGCCGTTTTACGGAGGAGGCTAAATGGATGAGTTCAAACCGGAAGACGAGTTAAAACCTGACGCCAGTGACCGCCGTCCCACGCGGCCTCGCAAATCGTCTTCTGCGCCGAAAGCGAAAGTACCGGTTTCCCGTCAGCATATGATGATGGGCATCGGCATTCTGGTGCTGCTGATTCTGGTGCTGGGCATTGGCTCCGCGCTGACCGGCCCGGACGAGAAGAAACCGGCCAGCAACAGCGCCAGCA
>NZ_SDFT01000155.1:0-28746 GCF_004916815.1 Pantoea sp. R102 | reverse complement strand
ACGCTGAGCCAGCAGCGGCCGGTGCTGGTTTACGTCTGGGCCAGCTGGTGTGGCGTGTGCAAACTCACCACACCGACGGTAGCCGCGCTCAGTCAGCACGGCACGCAGGTGGTCAGCGTGGCTCTGCGATCCGGCAGCGATGCGCGCGTTGCCACCTGGCTGGATAAAAAAGGAGTACGGGGATTCGCCGTCAATGATGAAAGCGGGGCGCTGGGAGAGCGCTGGCAAATCAGCGCCACGCCGACGTTCATCGTGCTGCATCAGGGCAAGGTGGTCAGCACCAGCAGCGGCTGGACCAGCAGCTGGGGGCTCAAGCTGCGCCTGTGGTGGGCGGCACGCGCTGCCTGATTAATCAATAACGGTAATTGACCGCGTTAAATAACCGTAGCGTGAATAACCTTGCGCTGCGGTTATTTTTTTTGCTTATTAAAAATCTGCATTCAATATTTCAATGCATTGAAATTAAATGAGTAATAAATAAATTGATAAATGAATCATTCTGGTTTATTTGCAATTAGCATCATCATGGCACATATATGTTAAATCACTTTTTATTTATTCATTTAATAACGGCGCGCTCGCGCCATTTTATTTTGGGGGAGAACAATGCGAATTCATCACCTCAACTGTGGCTGCATGTGCCCGCTCGGCGGCGCGTTATTCGATGGTTTCAGCAAAGGTCCGTTTGCTGAACTGGTGTGCCACTGCTTACTGCTGGAAACTGACCGTCACGGTTTAATCCTCGTGGATACCGGTCTGGGCACGCAGGACATGCGCCATCCTGACCGCCGCCTGTCGGGCTTTTTCCGCGCGCTGAATAATATTCGCTATAACGAGCAGCTCAGCGCGCTGGCACAGATTCAGCTGCTGGGTTTTCGCCCGGAAGATGTGCGCCACATTATTCTGACCCACCTCGATTTTGACCACGCCGGCGGCATCAGTGATTTTCCGGCCGCCCGCATTCATCTGCTGCAGCGTGAACTGGATACCGTAACCCAGGCGGGCGACAGCAGCTGGCTGGCGCGTCAGCGGTTTCGCCCGCAGCAGTGGACTGCGCACGATGGCTGGCGCGGTTACGCCAGCGGTGGCGAGCGCTGGTATGGCTTTGATGCGGTGAAGGCGGTCGACGATCTCAGCGATGAGATTCTGCTGGTGCCGCTGCCGGGACATACGCTGGGCCATGCGGGCGTGGCGATTCGTCATCAGGGCGGCTGGCTGCTGCATGGCGGCGACGCCTGGTTTTATCGCGGTGAAATGTACCACAGCCAGCGCCACTGTACGCCGGGCCTGCGCGCCTATCAGCGCCTGATGTGCAGTGACCGCGCCGCCTGGCACAGCAATCAGCAGCGGCTGCGTGAGCTGTCACTGCAGCACGCGCAAGAGGTGCAACTGTTCTGCAGCCACGACGCGCAGGAACTGAACCAGTTCCGTCGGCACGGTTAACTTTTTGTGCGGGCTGTGCGCATGACTCTTTATCTTTACTAATATTTCTCAGGCGTGCGAAGCGATGCCTGGCCGGATTGCTCTCGCCTGGAAAAACTGTGATAGGGAGAGTGCGATGTACCATACCTCGGGACGCTCGGTTGTTGGCGTGACGCTGTTTACCCTGCTTGAGCCGTTGCCGCTGGGCTTTTTCTTTGCTGCCTGGCTGTTTGATATTATCTATCTGCAAACCTTCATCGTCATGTGGACCAAAGCCGCCAGCTGGCTGATCGCCATCGGGCTGGTGCTGGCGATTGTGCCGCGACTAATCAGCCTGATTCATTTATTCCGTGGCGCACCTGCCGCAGAGAAGACCCATTTCTGGCTGTCGCTGCTGGCGATCGTGCTGGCCATCGTCAACGCATTCATTCACAGCCGCGATGCCTATGCGGTGGTGCCGATGGGCGTAACGCTCTCCACCCTGGTGGTGGTGCTGTTGCTGATAGCGAATCTGCAGCTGGCGCTGCGCGAGCGTCGTTTACAGGGAGGTCGCCCATGAAATTTCGTGTAATGAGTGCGCTGGGAATTGCGGTACTGCTGAGCGCCTGCGACAGCGGATCGGACCTCGATCCGCAACGGCAAATCGGCCCTGATCCGCAGCTGCCGCAGGCCAAAAACTTCTTTATGCCGCCGATGCAGGTGCCGGAAGGCACCGCGTGGAAAGAGGGCGAGACACCAAAAGTGGCCGACGGCCTGAAGATCGAGAAAATCCCGGCCAGCCTGATGCACCCGCGTCAGCTGTATGTGCTGCCGAATGGCGATGTGCTGGTGGCAGAAGCCAACGGGGTGAAAAACCCGGTCACGGCACCGAAAGAATTGATCATGAGCCTGGTGCAGAAATCTTCCGGCAAAGGTGGCCCGGGCGGCAACCGCATCACGCTGCTGCGCAACGTTAACGGCAAGTGGGAACAGCACCGGTTTATCGAAAACCTTAATGCGCCGTTTGGCATGCAGCTGATTGGCAATACGCTGTATGTGGCTAACGCCGACAGCCTGGTGAAATTCCCTTACCAGACCGGCGAAACCGAAATCCGTACGCCGCCGGAAGAGGTGACGTCACTGCCGGGCGGTGAGCTGAATCACCACTGGACCAAAGCGCTGCTCGCCAGTCCGGACGGCAGCAAACTGTACGTCGGTGTCGGTTCCAACAGTAACATCACCGAGAACGGCATCGGCGCAGAGTATGGCCGCGCGGCGGTGTGGGAAGTGGACGCCGCAACCGGTGCCAGCCGCATTTATGCCAGCGGCATCCGCAATCCTACCGGTCTGCAGTGGGAGCCGCAAAGCGGCAAGCTGTGGGCCATCGCCAACGAGCGTGACGAAATCGGGTCGGATCTGGTGCCGGATTACCTGACCTCCGTGCAGGACAAAGGTTTCTACGGCTGGCCGTACAGCTACTTTGGTCAGCACGTCGACGAGCGCGCCCAGCCGCAGCGGCCGGATCTGGTGGCGAAAGCCATCAAACCGGACTATGCGCTGAGCTCACACGTGGCACCGCTCGGCCTGCTGTTCTATGGCGCGGATAATATGCCGCAGTACCGCGGCGGTGCGTTCATCAGTGAACACGGCAGCTGGAACCGCACGCCGCTCAACGGCTATAAAGTGATTTGGGTGAAATTTGAAAACGGCAAACCGGTCGGGCAACCGCAGACGGTGGTGTCAGGATTCCTCACCGACGATCAGAAGCAGGTACGCGGTTTGCCGGTAGGACTGGCGACGGATAATCAGGGCGGGGTGTTGATTGCCGACGATGCCGGCAACGCGATCTGGCGTATCAGCGCCGCACAGTAGGGTCATCGCAGGCAATAAAAAAGGATTTGGCCAGGTCGCCAAATCCTTTTTTTTATGTTCGTCACCCGGCTGGTAACCGCGCTCGGAACGGGGTGCTCAGCACTCCTCACAAAAGGAATGATAAAATGTGCAGCGAAAGATTTCAAGTTTCGCTAAAATACTGTATGGTTATACAGGTGTTGAGCGCGGCGGATGCTTATTGTTTTCTGATGACTCCAGGGGCGCGGATAGTCAAACCCCGGCAGGTTTCAGGTGGTGCTGGCCTGTGGCTTTCACAATGAGTGCCGCTCAGCGCTCCTCACAGATGTGCTTAGGCGGTCGGCGGGTAGAGTCAGGGCCCCGAAAGCTGAACAGCGCGCTCCTGTCAGAGGAGAAGGAAAGTGATGGAACTTGTTCGATTACTCCTGGACCTGGTCCGGGTGATCCTGCAAATCATCGTTGCCCTTTTGCAACTGACCGGTCAGGCGCACTGACCGGAACTTGAAACAAGGCGGAGCTCACCCCTCCGCCTTTTTTCGTACGCCCGCGTCACGCGCCGGGCCGGCTTTGCTGTTGCATTGCCTGTCTGAGCGCCGCAACAAACACGCTGACGCGCGCCGGCAGGTGGCGCGTGGTGGGAAACAGCGCCCACACGCCCAGCATCTGCGGCTGCGCGTCCTCCAGCTCCAGCGCCACCAGTTCGCCGGATGCCAGCTCTTCCCGCACATCCCATTCGGATAGCTGCGCGATGCCGCTGCCGGCCACGCACAGCGCACGCACCCCTTCGACATTGCTGCCGCTAAAGCGGCCGTCAACACTCAGGCTGGAGAGATGACCGTCCACCATAAAACTCCACTGCACCACATTCGACAGGCGCAGACAGTGGTGTTGATGCAGATCCGCCAGATGACGCGGCGTGCCGAAGCGTTGCAGATAGCCCGGAGCCGCACACAGCCGGCGCGGGTTATCGGCCAGGCGGTGTGCCACCAGGCGGGAATCGCGCAGCGGGGCGATGCGAATCGCGACATCAAAGCCCAGCCCGACAATGTCCGTGACATCGTCGCTGAGCTGAAACTCAACGCGCAGCCCAGGGTTTTGCTCCATCAGTGACGGCAGCAGTGGAATGATGGTGCGCCGGCCAAACCCCGTAGGCGCGGTGATGCGTAGCTGGCCGGTGGCCCCCTGTTTATCGGGCGCGAACAGGTTGCGTGCGCTCTGTTCGGTCTCGGCCAGCGTTCTGGCATAGGGAAGAAACTCTTCGCCTTCATCGGTAAGGGCAATGGCGCGCGTGGTGCGATGCAGCAGCCGTACGCCGAGATCTTCCTCCAGTGAGGCTAGCCGGCGCGACACGGTCATAGTGGTGGTGCCGAGCCGCCGCGCCGCCTGCGTCAGGCTGCGGGTTTGCGACACCATCAGAAAAACATCAATATCCCGGGAGTTCATTGTAACGGTTTCCGTTAAGCAGACGTATCATAATCGGCCATTTTTGCCACAATGGCGACTCACTATAATGGCTCCTGATGATAATTTATTTCAGAGCGCCGAATGACCGACAAACACCTGTTTCAGAGCAGTACGCTTAACCACCTCGATTTAACCAATCGCCTGATGGTGGCACCGATGACGCGCATCTCCGCCAGTGTGGACGGTGTCCCGGGCGAGCGTATGCAGCAGTACTATACGCGTTTCGCCCGCGGTGGCTTTGGCGCAGTAATCACCGAAGGTCTCTACATTGATGAAGCCTGGTCACAGACTTACGCTTTTCAGGCCGGGCTGGTCAATCGCCAGCAGATCGCCGGCTGGCGGGCCATCACCGACAGCGTGCACCAGCACGGCAGCAAAATCATTGCACAGCTGATGCACGCCGGTGCGATATCGCAGGGCAATATTTACCGGCGCGATACGCTGGCGCCTTCGGCGATCCCGCCACGTGGCGAACAACTGCGGTTTTACCATGGCCACGGCGCTTACCCGTTGCCGCGCGCCATGAGTGATGAACAGATTGAGCAGGTGATTGACGCCTTTGCTGACAGCGCGGCGCGCGCCATTGAGGCAGCCGGTTTTGACGGCATTGAAATTCACGCGGCCAACGGTTATCTGCTCGATCAGTTCTTTACCGATTACACCAACCAGCGCAGCGACCGCTGGGGCGGCGATATTATCGCAAGACTGACGCTGACGCGGGAGGTGATTGCCGCGGTGCGACAGCGCATCGGTGCCAACGTCACGCTGGGCGTGCGGATTTCCCAGGGGAAAGTGAATGATTTTACGCATAAATGGCACGAGGGCGCTGCCGGAGCGCGCCAGGTGTTTGCGCTGCTGGCCGACTCAGGTATCGATTATCTGCACCTGACCGAACACGATGCGTTGCAGCCAGCGTTCGCGGACGCGGCAGAGTCGCTGCTACAGCTGGCGCGCCAGGCTGCGCCACAGTTGCCGGTGGTGATCAACGGATCGCTGTCAGATGCCGAACGCGCCGGCATGGCGTTGTATCAGGGCGCAGATTATGTGGCGCTGGGCAAAAGCGCGCTGGCCAATCCGGACTGGCCACAGCGCGTTCGCCACGGCCAGCCGCTGCGCGCCTTCGATCAAAACCTGCTGGCACCGTCCGCGGATGTTAAAAACAGCGAGCTGGCATAACCGCCGTTTTCGGTCGCCATCCATGGCGACCCTGCCACAACGGTGTAAAACGCATGCCCGCGCATCTGCAACAATGATGTGGGGTTTTGTCGGGTGCGCATTGCTGCGCACCAGCAACAATGGTGTGTGATTTTGTCGGGTGCGCATTGATGCGCACCAGCAGCAATAGTGTGTAATTTTGTAGGGTGCGCATTGATGCGCACCTGGATAAACCCAACACTACCCAGCCCGCTTAACGTTTAAACGCCCAGCTCAGCTTACCGTTATCGGCGCTTAACTTGTGCAGCGCCTTCTGGTTCACCGCGTCTCTGGCACCGAGCGCCTTTGCCGTCAGCGGACCGCTATCACTCTGCGCAATCACCGTATCCTTCGGCACGCTCACCATCTTCTCCGCCACCTTTTTCACCGCTGCGGCGTAGCCGTCGCGGTCGCGCAGGTTGAACGCTTTCAGCGGCAGTTCCCGGCTCAGCCACTGTCCCCAGAAGAACTCCAGGAACGGCGGCGGATTGTCTGGCTTATCGAAGCCGATATCGCGCACAAAGTAGATCAGCGAACGATACTCATCATCCTGCATATGCTGGCGACCCAGCTCCTGCGGCAGCGCTTCGGGGGCGATTTTACCGTTTGGCGTCTCCAGCCACACCAGATGTGCCGCCGCCATTTTCTGCCAGAAAGCAGCCTGGCTTTTCAGCGGGCGGAAATCATCGGTAATGCGCACCTGCACTGGCGTTGACAGGCCGGCCATGTCAGCAAAGTTGCTGAACGTGTGGTGGCCATCAGTCAGGTACAGTTGATTATCCGGGCCGATCACCGCGGTTTTCATCGGGCCGGGTTCGCTGCCGACCGGCGCCTTACAGCTGAAACTGGCCGGATCGCGCAGGGTGGAGCGCGGCGTGAAACTTTTCACCCCTTTTTGTCCCATGCTTTCGCAATAGTCATCGAACAGCTTTTCCGGATCGGCCTGATAACGATGCTGCTTGTAATCCAGCTGGCGATAACCAATGGCGGCCTGGGTGGGATGCAGCTGCGCCAGTTCGACCTGCACAATTTCTCCAGCTTTGATGTCGGGCGGCAGGGCGGCAGGGCGGCAAAGGCGGGGGCGGTACTGAATAGCAAGGCTAATAACGGCAGGGACGCTTTCATTCCATTTTCTCCTGAAGATCTCCCGGTGGAGCAACACGATAGCATTCCTGTCATCTTCCCGCTCTAGTGTTGTGGCTCGCGGTTGCGTTGAGGCAACCACTTATCCAGACATCTGACCACAACGGAGCACCTGCTTTATGATTTCTGCCACACAGCATCCCGCTAAACTGCAACACACCGCGATCGATCCCAGCGTCCGTCTGCGCGACACGCAGATTGGCCAGCAGTGTGAAATTCTGGCGCACAGTTATCTGGAATACAGCGAACTGGGTAATTTTTCCTACCTTGGGGAACACTGCTGCGTGGCGGATGCGCAGATTGGCCGCTTCACGGCCATCGCCAATCAGGTGCGTATCGGGGCACCGAATCATCCGATGGATCGCGCCTCACAGCATCGCTTCACCTACTGCCCGGAGTATTACGACAGCCGCGCGCAGCGCGATGCCGGTTTCTTCACCGGACGCCGCGCCGATCGGGTGATCATTGGTCACGATGTGTGGATCGGTCACGGCGTGATTGTCCTGCCTGGCGTGACGGTCGGTAACGGCGCCGTGCTGGCGGCCGGGGCGGTGGTGAGTAAAGATGTGCCGCCTTACACCATCGTCGGAGGTGTGCCGGCGAAACCGATTCGCGCCCGTTTCAGTGCCGACATCGCGGCGCAGCTGCAGGCGATTGCCTGGTGGAACTGGCCGCTGGAGAAGCTGATGGCACACCTGGCGGATTTTCAGTCGCCGGATATCGCCGCCTTCTGCCAGCGGCACGGGCGATAACGCTTACACAGCCTGCTGCGCGGCGGCTGGCGGCGCATCGGGTTGCAGGCGTTTCTCCGGCTGCAGCAGCGTCATGGCCAGCATGCTGCCAAAGGCGATACAGGCGGTGACGGTAAACATGGCGTTATAACCGTAGTACTGCGCCAGCCAGCCGCACAGCATCGGTGAAATGATCGACGCGAGGTTGGCGATGGCCAGCGTCATGCCGCTGAAGGTACCAACCGATGCCTTTGGCGTCACGTCAATCACGACCGACCAGTAGACGTTATTCACCAGCGCATTGAGCGCGTTGCCAAGCGTCATCAGCGCGATAATGCCGGCAGCAGATCCGACCCAGGGAATAGCCATAAAGCAGCAGGCGGTGGCGCACAGCGTCACGGCCGCAAACAGGTTGCGCGCCAGCCGCAGATTGTTAAAGCGTGCCAGCAGGCGATCGGCGATGCGTCCGCCCAGCAGCACCGTCAGGCAGGCACCGCTCCACGGGATCATCGCCACATACCACAGCGAGTGCAGGTCATAGTGGAAATTATCCTGCAGATATTTCGGCAGCCAGGTCACCAGGGTAAAGGTGATGTAGAGGAAACTGAAATAGCCCAGCGCGTTGCACACCAGCGTGCGGCTGGTGAAGAAGCGCCACCACGGCAGCGCGCCTTCGTCCTGCGGCTGCTGGCGTTGCCCGGCAATGATCAGCTGACGCTCGACGGCATTGGCACGCGGATGCTGCTGTGGCGTATCAGTAAAGTGGCGGGCAAACAGCAGCATCGCCAGCAGTGAAAACGCGCCGAGCAGCATAAACATCATGCGCCAGTCGTTGGTGAGCAGCAGCAGTCCGACGGCAATCGGTGCGGTCAGCAGCGAGCCCACCTGGGTGCTCAGCAGGCCAATTCCCAGCGCGAAACCGCGTTCGTTATCCGGTGCCCAGTGGGCGATGGTTTTGTTCATCAACGCGTAGGCCGGCCCTTCGCTGAAGCCAAACAGCACGCGCAGTGCAGCAAACCCCATGATCGCCGAGCCGCCAAACAGCGCCATGCCCAGCTCTCCGGCCCAGGCAGTGGCGATCTCCAGCAGCGACCACAGAATGCCGGCCATCAGCCAGACCTTTTTGGTGCCCAGCCGGTCGGCAAGGAAGCCGCCGCACAGCGACCCGAATAGATAGCCAAAGCCAAAGTAGCCCAGCACGGCACCGAGCTGCACTTTACTGAAGTGAAATTCCTGCGAGATGGCGTTGGCGGCGAACGACAGCGCACCGCGGTCGATGTAGTTAATCAGTGCGATGAGAAACAGCAGCGAGAAAATGGTGTAGCGGGTTGAGGACGCTTTCATCATGCGACTCCTGAAAATGAACACAGGAATCATTAAGCAAAGGTAATGCCAGATTGCTAAGGCTGCTAACTAATCAGTGACTGCCATGGCATAGTGCCCGCGCCGCCGCAGTCGGAACCATCGCGCTGGCTAATAAATAGTCGCTATCTGAGCGTGCTGCACCAAACCGATCGCCGGCACGATCGGTTACGGTGCGCTGCATCACACTACCGGCTGCGTGACCACCGCGGCACTGCGCAGTGGCTCCTGACCTAAGCCAACGTGCAGCAGAATCTGGCTGCGGTACTGCGCATCCGCTTCATGCTGTTCGTCACTCTGTAATAAACCGACCTCATTTACATTTTTCCCCGCGACCTGCACCTTAGTGCGTGCCGCGCTGCGCATCCATTCATACTCAATATCGATATGGCCGGTATCAATGCAGCGAATGCCGTGCTGACTGAGGTCGTAAGCCAGCACGGTTGCCGTCGGTCCAAGGGAGATCAATACCATGTCGAACTCGCGCGCGTGCGCCAGCACATTACTGTATAGCTCGTTATAAACCGAAAAGGCGTTACGGTTGAGGGTGGTAATGCGCCGGATCTGACGCGCGCCATCCAGCAGATCGTTCCCGAGACCAAGGCGCGTGCCGCTACCCTCAACAATCAGAATTTTTTTATCGTGAAACAGCTGTTTAAATTTGGCAAAAATACATGCCGCCGGCTGTTTATCTTTATAATCATGATAAGGTCGCGTTACCGACGTATTACCATAGCGATAGCCTTTCTTTAATAAATGCTCATAGTGGCGAAAGAAAAACGCTTTATGAAAAAACCAGAAAAGCGCTGAGCCAAAACGCATATTCCCGGTGCCGCGAAAGGCATCAGGCATACACAGCAGACAGCGATTATCGCTCTGCGTGCCACGGCGCATGATCTCTTTCAGGCGAATGGAAAGGCGTTCATCAAAAGACTGAAAGCCAATATTCTTAAATAGCGTCATTTCCAGTTCCCCATCCCCATAGCGGCACACTGAGAGCCGGTCATCGCTGAGCAGCAGATCGATGGTCTGTTCTGCTGACAGGACCTGATATTGCCGGGCGTGCGCATTGGCCACGGGAAATTTAATGGCAGCATGTGTGAGTTTAAATGGAAAACGTAATTTGCGATAAAAAGCGTCTGCGCTGATCATAATAACCTTCTTTTTATAAGCGGCTTTGCCGCAGAGCAGTCAGATAATGTATATCACCGATTAATTTGGCAGACAGGCTAAGGAAACTCTCAAAATAATAAATACGCTATTTCATTTATCAATGTCACCGCGCCGGACAGACGCTATTTTTAGGGCAAAGCGCAGCGTTGCCTGCTTTTTTAGCATCAGGTTCTGACATGACCAGGACAAATCGCATTTGTACGCCACTAATCAATTAAAAAATTTCACCAGAAATACATGCGCCGACAAATTGCAGGCTGCCCGGCAGCACGCCTGTCGCGCCCTTAGTCATATCGCACGCTGCGTTATCAAAAAATGCGGATTTTCCTGATGATTGATTAATTTCCTCCAACAAAATTGAAACGTGATTTCACTCACACTACGAGCGAAGCGGGGCGCAGCATGAAGGAGCAGAGCTACATTGATAAGCGGCACTAACGACACGCCGCCAGGCAGATTTTTAACTAACGGTTACGTAAGTTAAGATTTTGTTGAGTTTATGTGTCTTTAGTTTGGGGTGGTTAATAATGATGAGCGTTGAGGGATTCGCATGATAAACAAACTGACCAGTCTCGTGCTGGCGATTCTGGGTGTTGCGCTGCTCTATATGGGCGGCAAGCTGCTGATGATGGGCGGCAGCGCATTTTACGCATTGATGGCGGTGGGATTACTGATCACCGCCATTTTACTGTTCCGCAATCAGCGCAGCGCGTTAAGCCTGTATGCGGTGCTGATGTGGATTACGCTGGCATGGATGATCTGGGAAGTCGGCTTCGACAAGTGGCAGTGGATCCCGCGCGGCGATCTGTTTGGCGTGATCGGCCTGTGGCTGGCGATGCCGTGGGTGGTCAAACCGCTGTATCAGGGACAGCGTCGCTTCCACGGCCTGCTCGGCAGCACGGTGGCCATCATGATTGTGCTGGTAATTGGATTGTGCTTTTACGATCCGCTGCCGCAGGCCGGCACCATCACCAATGCGCGTGAACAAAACAGCGAGCAGGGCGCGAGCGCTGACTGGACCGCCTACGGCGGCACCGCCGACGGCCTGCGTTTCTCCGCCCTGAATCAGATCACCAAAGAGAACGTGCGCAATCTCGAAGTGGCCTGGACCTATCACACCGGCGATCTGCGTCAGGATAACGATGCCACCGAATACACCTTCGAAGCCACGCCGCTGAAAGCCAACGGCATGCTCTATTTCTGTACGCCGCACAATGAGGTCCACGCGCTCGATCCGCAGAGTGGTGCGGTGAAGTGGAAATACACGCCGGCGAAAGATCGTTCTTATCTGCAGCAGCATCAGACCTGCCGTGGCGTCAGCTATTACGCGGGCGCACCGGCTGCCGCACAGGACACGGCGGCGACGCCGGCGATGTGCCGCAAGCGCATCTTTAACGCCACCACTGACGCCCGGCTGATTGCGCTGGATGCCGACAGCGGCAAACCGTGCGCCGATTTTGGCAACAACGGAGTGGTGGATCTGCATGCCAATATGGGTGAGGTTCGTCCACACGCGTTGATGCAGACCGCCGCGCCGCTGGTCGCGGGCAATCT
Source organism: Pantoea sp. R102 (assembly GCF_004916815.1). NCBI lineage: Bacteria > Pseudomonadati > Pseudomonadota > Gammaproteobacteria > Enterobacterales > Erwiniaceae > Pantoea > Pantoea sp. R102. Next base: position 16,873 of record NZ_SDFT01000155.1, on the reverse strand, counting down.
GGTGATTGTCGGCGGCTCGGTTATGGATAACGGCTTCAACAGCGGTAACCCCTCTGGCGTAATTCGCGCCTATGATGTGCAAAGTGGTCGTCTGGTGTGGAACTTTGATCCGGCTGATCCGCAGAATACCGCGCCGATAGCGGCTGGCCAGACCTATCCGCAGGATACGCCGGTGGCCTGGGGTACGTTGAGCGCCGACCTGAAAAACGGCCTGGTGTATGTGCCGTTTGGCAACGCCTCGCCGGATGAACTGGGCATCGAGCGCGATGCCAATAGCAATACAGAGAAATTCCGTGATGCGTTAGTGGCGCTCGATCTGCAGACCGGTGCATTCAAATGGCGCTATCAGAGCTCCCATCACGATCTGTGGGACCGCGATAACCCGTCACAGCCGTCGCTGGTCGATATCGATTATCAGGGCCAGAAACAGCCGGTGGTGATCCTGCCGACCAAAACCGGCAACCTGTTTGTGCTCAATCGCCTGACCGGCCAGCCGGTTTATCCGGTTAACGACGTGAAGGTTTCGACGGAAGGCGGCGTGCCGGGCGAGAAATTCGCCGCCACCCAGCCGGTATCCAGTCTGAACTTTATTCCGCAGCCGCTGACTGAGAAGTCAATGTGGGGCATCACACCGTTTGATCAAATGGCCTGCCGTATGGATTTCCGCAGCCTGCGCTATGACGGCAATCCGTGGACGCCAGCCACAGAAGGCGGCTCGCTGGTGTTCCCGGGCAATATCGGGGTGTTCAACTGGGGATCGGTGGCGGTTGATCCGCAGCGTCAGATGCTGATTGCCGCACCGGTGCGCCTCGCCTACAAATACAACCTGATCAAGCGTACGCCCGCCACGGCGACGGAGCGCCTGTTCACCAAAGATGGCCAGCCTTACTGGAACGAAAACTTCCACGGTGATTACGCCATCCACATCCAGCAGCTGGCCTCCGATCTCGGCATTCCCTGCATTGCACCGCCGTGGGGCCGCATGGTCGGCGTGGATTTGAAAACCGGCAAAACCGAATGGCTGCGTCGCGTTGGCACCACGGAAAACCTGAAAACCAGCTTCCTGCCGGGCCGCTTCCCGATTGGCTTCCCGATGGGCATGGTGGCGCACGGCGGGCCACTGCTGACGGCCGGCGATCTGGTGTTCCACGGTGCGACCGCAGATAACTTCATTCGCGCCTATGACAGCACCACCGGCGAACTGCTGTGGCAGCAGGAGCTTAGCGCCGGCGCGCAGGCGACACCATCCACTTACATGGGCAGCGACGGTAAGCAGTACGTGGTGATTGCCGCAGGCGGTCACGGTTCGCTCGGCACCAAAGCCGGCGACAGCGTGGTGGCGTTCCGTCTGAAATAATCCTGTCGATGCAAAAAAGGCGCCCGCGGGCGCCTTTTTTATATTTATAAATCAGCGCATTAACGCTTGGCGCGCTCGGTTTGTACCCGCTGGGCAATGCGATCGCCAATCGTCTGGTCGATGTTGCGCCAGTACTCAAACGCGCGCGACAGCACCGGCTCCTCCACGCCGTTGAGCAGATGACCGCTGACGTTATTCACCAGACGATCACGTGCCGCCTCATCCAGCACTTTATTGACCAGCGTATTGGCCTGGCCAAAGTCATCATCATCCTGACGCAGCGTGTAGGGTGCGCGCACCATGTTGCCGTGCGCTTCCCAGGTGGAATCCGTCGGGTAGCGCTCGCCGTCCGCCACCGGACCGCCTTTCGAGTTCGGCGCATAAACCGGATCGCTGACCGGATTGATGCGCATCGCGCCATCCTTGCTGTAGCTGTGCACCGGTGCCTGCGGGGCGTTAACCGGAATCTGCTTGTAGTTAACGCCAAGACGGGCGCGGTGGGCATCGGCATAGGCAAACACCCTGCCAATCAGCATCTTATCCGGGCTCAGCCCGATGCCGGGCACCAGGTTGTTTGGTTCAAACGCCGCCTGTTCAATCTGCGCATGGTTGTCGGTCGGGTTGCGGTTGAGCATCAGTTTGCCGACTTTAATCAGCGGATAATCGCTGTGTGGCCAGACCTTAGTCAGATCAAACGGGTTGAAGCGGTAGGTTTCCGCCTCGGCAAACGGCATGATTTGCATGTACAGCGTCCAGCTGGGGAAATCACCATTTTTGATGGCGGTAAACAGATCGCGCGTATGGTAATCGCCGTCCTGGCCGGCCAGCAGATCGGCGTTATCCTGCGTCAGGAACTCCACACCCTGATCGGTTTTGAAGTGGTATTTAACCCAAAATTTTTCCCCGGCGGCGTTAACCCACATATAGGTGTGGCTGGAGTAACCGTTCATGTGGCGCCAGCTTTTCGGAATGCCGCGGTCGCCCATCAGCCAGGTCACCTGGTGCGCCGACTCTGGCGACAGCGTCCAGAAATCCCACTGCATATCGTTATCGCGCAGATTGTTGTCGGCACGGCGCTTTTGCGAGCGGATAAAGTGCTGGAATTTCATCGGGTCGCGGATAAAGAACACCGGCGTGTTATTGCCCACCATGTCGTAGTTGCCTTCGCTGGTGTAAAACTTGATCGCGAAGCCGCGCGGATCGCGCCAGGTGTCCGGGCTGCCACGCTCGCCGGCCACGGTGGAGAAGCGCATCACCACATCGGTTTTGGTGCCGGGCTGAAATACCGCTGCTTTGGTGTAACGGCTGACATCTTCTGTCACCTGAAAATAGCCAAATGCACCGCTGCCTTTGGCGTGCGGCTGACGCTCTGGAATACGTTCGCGGTTGAAGTTAGCCATCTGCTCAATCAGGTAGTGATCGTGCAGCATCAGCGGGCCGTCTGGACCGACGGACAAAGAATGTTCGTCGCTGGCTACCGGAATGCCAGCATCCGTGGTGGTCGGCTTGCGATCGTCATTGCTCATAATATCTCCAGCTTTTGTAAGGATAATCCAACCACTAAGCGTAGCAGCGAGGCGCAGGCTTGCCCGAATAATTGCGCCGTCTCATCTGGTTGCCGCATTAAGCGATGCGGCACAGCTCGCAAATTTGCTTTTTATTTCTGCTGCTGGCTAAGCAGATTTTCCGTGCCGGAAAAAGCGCCATTCTGCGAATGGGATCGGAAAAGAAAAATTAATTCACCTGTCTTTTAAGACAGGTCGCAAAGGATTTTTCCATTTAAGTAAAAACAGACCTTGAATTAATCAATCATTTTATAACTTCATGTAAAATATCACTTTTTAATTTAATGATATTGATCAAAAAGAACCACAATCCGCTTATTTATGCTCTCGCTGCGTCAAAGGCAATCCCGTTGTAATTAATGAATGGACATAATAAGAGAGATAAATATGGTGATGCATAAGGCTAAAACCGCGCGCCTGGCGCTGGCTATCGCGGGGATGATGGTGGGTGGCAGTGCAGCGGCACAGTCATTAACGCTGGAGCAGCGTCTGGCCCAGCTGGAAGAGAAAATCGCGCGCGATGAGCAGCAGCAAAAGGAGGCGAGCGCCGGAACAACCAACACGTTCCGCTTTTCCGGGTACGCCCGTTGCGGCCTGCTGGTTAATGATAAAGGGCGCGGCGGACGTGCCGGACCTGCTATTTCGCCTGCCAGTTCGATCGGCGGCGATGCGCATATTGGCCGGTTAGGTAATGAAAAAGATCACTACATCGAGCTGGGCTTTCATAACCAAACCCGGTTCAGTAATGGTTCGTGGGCCAATTTCAAAGCGCTGCTGGCAGATGGCTCATCCAGTCCGGACCCGTGGGTGCAGAATAACGACAATAATCTGAATATCCGCCAGGTGTATGTCGAAATGGGGGATCTGCCCAGCTTTGGGGGCGCCGCGCAACATGCCTCGCTGTGGGCAGGTAAACGCTTTGACGGCGACAATTTTGATCTGCACTTCACTGATACCGATATCGTCTTTCTTGGCGGCACCGGCGGCGGCATCAGCAACCTGCAATGGAACGAGCAATGGCGCAGCGATTTCTCCATTTATGGCCGCAGTTTTGGCGACCTGGGCAGCAGCCGCTACGACGATAACAACGTGCAAAACCTGCTGCTGACCTCGAACCAGTTTTACGGTAACTGGCAGTGGATGCTGACCGGCATGAGCGCAAACGGCAACGACGAGCTGAAAGGGCGCGCATCGACCACCGGCAGCTATGCGCTGCGCAGTGACGATACGGCAAAGCATGGCGTGTTTACCATGCTGGCCTGGCACGATAAAAACCGCTTCTACGGACTGGCACCGGGCAGCAGCACTCACGCCATTCAGTGGGGGAAAGGGCTGGGCGCAGAAACCCGGCAGATCGGTGGCGACGGCGACTTAACGCGCAACGCCAGCGCGCTGCGACTGGCCACCTTTGGCGTGATGCCACTGAGCGATCGCTGGTCAGTCGCTCCGTCGCTGCTGGCGCAGCACAGCGAGGATCGCTACCGCAAAGGCGATCGCTATGACTGGGCAACCATCAACCTGCGCGCCTCCCAGGCGATTACGGAAAACTTTGCGCTGCAGTATGAAGCGTCGTGGCTGTATATGGACCTCAAACCCAATGGCCGCAGCTATCAGGATGGCGGCAGCATCGCGACGTACAACGCGGTGAAGGGCGATGTGTATAAGCTGACCTTTGCGCCAACGTTTAAAGTCGGCAACATCAACGATATGCTGGTGCGGCCGGAGATTCGGCTGTTCGCGACCTGGATGAACTGGTCTAAAGCGCTGGACAACTATGCGCTGAACGATGATTTCGGCAGCGCGGGCTTTACCGCTGGCGGTAGCTGGAACTTTGGCGTACAGGCAGAAGTGTGGTTCTGAGATCGCCTTTCGCGCTGACCGGCTGAAGGAGGGTTGCACGGTGCGAGGCGTTGAAAAATGCCTCGCACCGCATCCGACGAAGCCTGCCAGCCAGCGGTAAAGCTGCATTCAGTCACCGATTGCGGCTATAGTGCAACGTACTGAACCTGAAGCGATAAGGAATCGTTGTGACCATTGCCTGCCTGCATACCGCCGCCAGTAATATTGCTATTTTTGATGACGCCGCACAGTCGCTCGGCATTCCGCCTCAGCAAATCAGCCATCTGGTGATGCCACATCTGCTGGCAGAAGCAGAGCTCAGCGGTGGCATGACGCCGGCCCAGCAGCAGCGTCTGCAGCAGCTGTTACTCAGCCTGACGCCGTGGTTCGACGCGATACTGATTACCTGCTCTACCTTAGGTGCCGCCGCAGACAGCCTGCGCGATCCACAACAGCGCTGTGCGGTTTATCGCACTGACCGTATGCTGGCGGACGAAGTGCATCGCCGTGGCGCACCCGCGCTGGTGCTGTGTGCCGCGGAGTCTACGCTGCACAGTACGCGCCAGCTGTTTTGCCCGGAGAGTCTGGCACCTGACCAGCGTCCGCAAGTCAGGCTTATCCCGGATGCCTGGGCCGCATTCAAAGCTGGCCGGCTGGACGACTATTACACGCTGATCGCCGATGCCGTCGCTCAGGGACAGCAGCAGGGCGCGGTTCAGGTGGCGTTAGCGCAGGTGTCGATGGCCGGGGCCGCGTCGCGTTTTCCTGCGCCACAGCGGCCACTTACCAGCCCGCACCTGGCGCTCAGCTTCGTACTGCAGCAGGCTAAAGGCGCGGACGAAGGTCATTCAAAACCACTGATTTAAGCCAACAAAAAGCCCTACTGTTACGCAATTTTGCAGCCTTTATGATGGTCATCAGAACCTGATTTTTGAGGAAGCCACTGATGAACGTGATTAAAGCGCAGCGCGACCAGCTGTTTGAATACGGTCCCTTTACCATTCGCCGGCAGCGGCCGGGAGAACCACTGGGCGCGCTGGCGATTGTCGACCAGATGACGCTGAAGCCCGGCGCGGTGGTACCGATGCGCCGCCATCAGGATGATGAGATTTTCAGCTATGTCTGGCGCGGCTCGGTGCAGTACCGATGCGAGGAGGGAGAGACTCTCGCTCTCAACGGCAAACGCGCACTGCTGGTGAATGCGGGCAGTGGGGTACGTCATGAAGAGTCAGCACCGCTGATTGAAAGCGAAATGCTGCAGGCGTACATCCGCCCGGCATCCGGTGGCGGTGAAGGGCAGGTGCAGAGTGTGTACCGGGCAGAAGGGGCGGCACTTAACCAGTGGACGCTGCTGGCCGGTCCGCAGCACAGCGCGGCACCTTTGACGCTGCGTCAGGCCGTTTACATCTATGACGTCAGGCTGGATCGTGGCGCACAGATCGAGGTGCCGCATTTGCCGGGTTATGCCAGCTGGGTCACGGTGCTGGAGGGCATTGCACGCACCGGGGATGTGCGGCTGCAAAAAGGCGATGCGGTGAGCGATAGCGCTGCCTTGCCGGCTATCCACGGTGAACGCGACGCCCTGCTGGTCGCCTTTCTGGTGCAGCAGGATGCGCCTGCGGTGCTGAGCGGTACGCTAAGCGGCAGTTAAAACACCGGCTATGACACGGCTGGCACGCACCAAAGTGGCCAGTCGTGTCAGCGTGCCGCTGGCGATGTCACGCACTCAGGCGCTGCCGGCTCTGCAACTCAGCGCCCGATAACCATTATTTCGCGTGTGACACCTGTTCGTAGTAACCGATCTTCTCCACTTTGGCGGTCGAACCGCCACCTTCAAACTCGGATGCCAGCCAGGCGTTAACGATGTTTTTCGCCAGCTCCGGCCCAATTACGCGTGAGCCCATGGTCATGATCTGCGCATTGTTACTTTTGCGCGCGCGCTCGGCGGAGAAGGTGTCATGGCACTGCGCGGCGCGCACGCCTTCCACTTTATTGGCAACAATCGCGACGCCAATGCCGGTGCCACACAGCAAAATGCCGCGCTCAAACTGCTTTTGCTGCACCGCCGTAGCGAGCGCAAACGCCACGTCCGGATACATCGGGCGGTCATTTTGCGCGTCGTTACTGTAATCAGTTACCTGATAATCCTGCTCTTCCAGCAGCTTTTTAATGATGTTTTTCAAATCGATAGCCGCATCATCGGCACCAATAGCGATAGTTTTCATCATGTTTCTCCAGTAATACAGGGTCTGACACCTGCACATATGTTCGTCAGGTGATTAGATGTTCACTGACAGCCTGCCACAAAATCAAACATATGTTCAATGCATGTTCATATGATTTAGCGATCGGCCACGCAAAATCTCGCGCACCCCCTGATGTAACGATCGCGCAGCGCCGCTCTGCTGCGAAAAATCCTGAAAATGTCGCTGAAATCAAATCTCATGCGCACCGTCACACTTTCGCCAACTGCGCTTGAGGAGTGAGCAAATATCCGTGTAGTGTTCATTTGTTCGCATGGCCCTATCCATGTACAAGAAGACCCATTGAGGACTCGAACATGTGTCATTTGCTTCTTACCTCGCATTTTGTCTGTCGCCAGCGCCGGTTTTGCGCCTGGCCAACACCGTCTCACTGCGCACGTTTCGGAGGTGCGTTATGAATCACTCTGCTGTCAGCGCGGTTGAGCAGACCGCAATCCGCAAAATCTCCTGGCGCCTGGTACCGTTTGTGGCGCTGATGTTCTTTATCAACTTCCTCGATCGCACCGCCATTTCCTTTGCCGGCCCAAACGGCATGACGCAGGACCTCGGCCTCAGTGCGCTGCAGTTTGGTCTCGCCTCCGGCATCTTCTTTATTGGTTACATCCTGCTGGAAGTGCCCAGCAACCTGGCGCTGCATAAGTTCGGCGCGCGGCGCTGGCTGGCGCGCATCATGATCAGCTGGGGCATCGTCTCGCTGCTGTTTACCTGGGTCAGCAGTGTCGAAGGGCTGTATACGCTGCGCCTGCTGCTGGGGATTGCCGAGGCTGGTTTCTTCCCGGGCGCCATCCTTTATCTCAGCCTGTGGGTGCCGGCGCGCCACCGCAGCAAAATTCTCTCGCTGTTCTACCTGGCACAACCGCTGACGGTGGTATTTGGCGCACCGCTGGCTGCCTCGCTGATTGAGCAGCACGGGCTGTTTGGCCTGGAGGGCTGGCGCGTAATGTTTATGGGCGTATCGCTGCCAGCAATCCTCATCGGGATTGTGGCGCTGTTCTGGCTGGTGGACTCGCCGCGTCAGGCGAAGTGGCTGAATGACGACGAGAAAAACTGGCTGATAGCCGAACTGGAGGCGGAACATCAGCACAAGCAGGGCCAGCACCCGCACAGCGTGCGTTCGGTGATGGGCAACAGCCGCGTGTGGATGCTGTGCCTGATCTACTTCGGCTTTATTTACGGCCTGTACGCGCTGGCGTTCTTCCTGCCGACCATTATCGCCGGCTTCCAGCAGCAGTTTGGCACCACCTTCAATGTGATGCAGAAAGGGCTGATCACCGGCGTGCCGTACCTGATCGCCGCCGTCGTGATGTTTTTCTGGTCGCGGGATGCCGCGCGGCGTGGCTGTAAAACCTGGCACATCGCGATTCCTGCGGTCGCGGGCGGCCTCAGCGTACCACTGGCGCTCTACATGGATTCACCGTTTACCACCATCCTGGTGATCGCCGTAACGGCCAGCGCCATCTTCGCCGCATTGCCCAATTTCTGGACGCTGCCGACGCAGTTCCTGACCGGCGCATCGGCAGCGGCGGCGATTGCGCTGATTAACACCCTGGGCAACGTGGCGGGTTTCTCCGCCGGTTACATCACCGGCGCACTGCATGATGCCACTCACAGTTATGTGTTACCGATGTTCGTGGTCGGCGGTTTTATGCTGCTCTCCGCTGTATTGATGCTGTTCCTCAATCGCCGTCGCGCGCAGCCTCTGCCAGCCTCATTTGTACAGGAGCAATAACATGACGTACCTGTTTAACCAGCCATCCGCGTTTGCCGCGGAACTGATCGAAGGCTTTGTGGCCGCCAACGCCGATAAAGTACGCCAGGTGAGCGGTGGCGTGGTACGCAGCACGCGCAGCCAGCCGGATACCGTGGCGGTGATTGTCGGTGGCGGTTCCGGTCACTATCCCGCCTTTGCCGGATTGGTCGGCCAGGGCCTGGCGCACGGGGCGGCAATGGGCAATCTGTTCGCTTCGCCGTCGGCGCAGCAAATCTATAACGTCGCGCGCGCGGCGCATAACGGCGCAGGTGTGCTGTTGCTGTTTGGAAACTATGCCGGTGACGTGCTGCATTTTGGTCAGGCGTGCGAGCGGCTGCGCGCTGAGGGTATTGCCTGTGAGGTGCTGGCGGTAACGGATGATGTGTCCAGCGCCAGCCACGATGAGCGTCTCAAGCGACGCGGCGTCGCCGGCGATCTGTGTGTGTTTAAAGTGGCTGCGGCCGCGGCAGAAGCGGGAGACGATCTGGCTACGGTGCTGAAAAAAGCGCAGCACGCCAACGATCGCACCCGCACCTTCGGCGTGGCATTTTCCGGCTGCACGCTGCCTGGCGCTTCGCATCCGCTGTTTGAGGTAGAGAAAGGGCGCATGGCGCTCGGGCTGGGCATCCACGGTGAGCCGGGCATCAGCGAAACGGCGGTGCCGCGCGCCGATGAGCTGGCAGAAATCTTTGTCGACCGGCTGCTGAGTGAGCGGCCAGCGGATGTGGCGCAGGTGGCGGGACAGCGCGTGGCGGTAATCCTCAACGGTCTCGGTTCAGTCAAGTATGAAGAGCTGTTTGTGGTGTATCGCCGCATCGCCCAGCTGCTGTCGGCGGCGCAGTTGCAGGTGGTGGAGCCGGATGTCGGCGAATTCGTCACCAGTTTTAACATGGCAGGCGTCTCGCTGACGCTGATGTGGCTCGATGATGAGCTGGAAACCCTGTGGCGCGCGCCGGCCAATACGTCGGCCTACCGCAAAGGCAGCGTCCTGATTGCCGAACCGCTCAGCGCCGCCGAATGCGAAGAGATCCGTGAAGAGACGTTACCGCAGGCCAGCACCGCATCACAACACAGCGCCCGGCGCGTTCTTGAGCTGCTGGAAGCGGTGGCGGTGATGATTCAGCGTCATGCCGGCCAGCTGGGCGACATTGATGCGGTAGCGGGCGACGGCGATCACGGCATTGGTATGGAGCGCGGCGTACTCGGCGCGGTAGAAAAGGCGCGTGAGGTGGCCGCGCGTGGCGCCGGCGCTGGCAGTCTGCTGTGTCGCGCCGCCGATGCCTGGGCGGATAAAGCGGGCGGCACGTCCGGAGCACTGTGGGGCGTGGCACTGACCGCGCTCGGCACCGCGCTGGGCGACAGCGCGGCAGCGGATGCACCACGCGTCGCTGCCGGCGTCCGGGATGCCAAAGAGGGCATTATGCACTTCGGCAAAGCGCGCGTCGGTGATAAAACCATGGTTGACGTGCTGGTTCCGTTTAGCGACACGCTGAGCGCTGCGGTCGCGCAGGGCGCATCACTCACCGAAGCCTGGTTACGTGCGGCAGCGGTGGCGGAGCAGGCCGCGCAGGCCACCGCACAGCTGGTACCGAAAGTGGGGCGTGCGCGGCCGCTGGCAGAAAAAAGCGTTGGCACGCCGGACGCCGGTGCGGTTTCACTGGCGATGATCGTCAACACCGTTGGCAATCTGTTAAAAGAACACAGTGCATCTGAACAGGGAGCGTAATTATGGCTCAGCCTAAAATCTGGCTTGGCGTCAGCCTGAAAATGTATTTCGGCTATCAGCAAACGCTGGCGTGGTGTCGCGAGGTTGCGACGCTGGCGCAGCATCCGGCAGTGCAGCGCGGTGATGTCGGGCTGTTTGTGCTGCCCGCTTATCCGGCCATCCCGGCGGTGACGGAGATCTTTGCCGGCACGCCGGTGCGCGTCGGCGCGCAGGACGTGTGTCAGGCGGAAAGCGGCGCCTGGACCGGTGAGGTCAGCGCCAGCATGCTGCAGGAGCTGGGGTGCTCACTGGCGGAGATTGGCCACGCCGAACGCCGTCGCCATTTTCATGAAGATAAAACGCAGATTGCCGCCAAAGTGGCGATGGCGCTGCGTTATCGCCTGACCCCGGTGCTGTGCATCGGTGAACCGCAGCAGGGTACGCCTGAGCAGGCGATTGCACTGTGTCAGCAGCAGCTGCAGGAGGCGCTGGCGGAGGCCGCGCAACACGCGCTCAGCGGTGAGGTGTTGTTTGCTTACGAACCGCAGTGGGCCATTGGCGCACCGCAGCCGGCGCCGGACAGCTACATCCGCGCGGTGTGCAGCGGGCTACAGCAGCTGACGACGCCCGACGGCATCACGCTGCGGGTGATTTACGGCGGCAGCGCCGGGCCGGGTCTGATTCAGCGCCTCGGCGGCAACGTCAACGGCCTGTTCCTCGGCCGCTTTGCCCATGATCCGCAGGCGCTGGCGCAGATCGTGCAGGAAGCCAGTGAGCTGGCTGAGGAGCTGCCGTCATGAGCCGCATTGGACTTAGCACCTACGCGTTTTTCTGGCGCATGTCGCCCCAGGTGCCACAGCCGCTCACGCTGGCGCAGATGCTGCAGCAGACTGCCGATCTCGACGTGTCGGTATTTCAGATTTGCGACTACCCGGCGATTGAGCAGTGGTCAGATGAACAGCTGCTGGCGCTGCGTCAGCAGGCGGATGCGCTTGGCATCACGCTGGAGCTGGGCACGCGTGGTCTCGGCAGCGCGCACCTGCGCCGCTATCTGCATATCGCCGCTATTCTCGACGCGCGCGTGGTGCGCTCAATGTTCAATACCGCCGATCACCGGCCATCGCTGGATGAAGCGGCCAATCTGATTACTGCCGTGCTGCCGGATTTTGCCCGCCAGCAGGTGCGGCTGTGCCTGGAAACCTACGAGCAGGTCAGCAGCGCGGCGATGATGTCGGTGATCAACCGCTTTCTCTCGCCGTGGCTGTGCGTCTGTCTCGATCCGGCCAACTGCGTCGCCGGACTGGAACTGCAGGAGCAGGTGATCGCCAATACCGCTGCGCGCGTCGGCAATCTGCACATCAAAGATTTCGCCTTTACCCGCCGTGCCGGCTGGGTCGGTTTTACCCTGGCCGGCTGTCCGATGGGCGAAGGGAAGCTGGATTATGACCGGCTGATCGCCAGCGTGCGGCCGGCCGATCGCGACATCAACCAAATCATCGAACACTGGTTGCCGTGGCAGGACGATGCCGCGCAGACCTGCGCGCGGGAAGCCGAATGGACCCGCCGCGCCGTTGAATTCCTACGCAGTAAACAAGATCAGGAGTCGTTAACATGAGCAAGGCATTGAAAACCATCACCGTGATCGGCGCAGGCGGCAAAATGGGCATGCGTATTTCCGCTAATTTGCAGCACAGCGCTTATCAGGTGTTTTACTGCGAGAATTCACCGCAGGCGCAGCAGCAGGTGATTGCACAGGGACGCGAGCTGTCGGATGCCGCGTCGGTGGTGCCGCTGAGTGACGTGGTGATCCTCGCCGTGCCGGATATCGTACTGGGCAAAGTCTCGCAAAGCGTGGTGCCACAGATGCAAAGCGGTGCGGTGCTGCTGACGCTCGATCCGGCCGCGGCCTACGCCAACCTGATCGCCCAGCGTGACGACATCGAATACGCGGTCGCGCACCCGTGCCATCCGTCGGTATTTCTGGCTCGCTACACCAAAGAGGAGCACGCCGATGCGTTTGGTGGCGTCGCTGCCGTTCAGCACGTCGCGGCAGCCTGGGAAAGCGGCAGCGCTGAGCAGAAGGCGGAGCTGAGTAAGGTGATTAGCGTGATGTACGGCCCGGTTGATCAGGTGCACTGGGTCACGGTGACGCAACTGGCGTATCTGGAACCGACGCTGGTCGAAACCGTCGCCTGCATGGTCGGTGCCTTCATGAAAGAGGCGCTGGATGAAACGGTAAAACACAGCGGCGTCCCGGAAGAGGCAGCGAAGGCCATGCTGTACGGCCATATTCAGATTGCGCTGGCGGTCGCTTTCCGCGCCACCAACCCGTTCTCGGATGCCTGCATGATCGCCATGGAGTATGGCCGCGAGAAGATCATCAAACCGGACTGGAAACAGATCTTCGATCAGCAAGAGCTGGATAAGGTTATTGCCCGCATGCTGAAAATTGACGCCATTCAGCGTTAAGCGTGACAGCCGCGGCGACTCGCGGCGTTGCTGGCTGGCGAAGCGAGTCGCATCAATGATATAACTCCCTGCTGAGCACTCCGCACGACGATACAAGACAGGTAACGGATGGAAAAAAACACGCTTTCTCAGGACTCCGAGCTGCTGACGGAAATTGCCGTCGCCTACTATCAGGACGAAATCACCCAGGAGGAGATTGCGCGTAAGTTTGGGATTTCCCGTATCAAGGTGGGGCGACTGCTGAAACGCGCGCGTGAAGAGGGCATCGTCGAGATCAATGTGCGCTACCATCCGGTGTTCAGTACGCGGCTGGAACAGCAGTTGCAGACGCGCTTTCCCCATCTGCAGCGCGCGCTGATTGCCCTCGATTCGCCAGACAGCGACGAGCAGCGGCGTCAGGTGGCGGCGCTGGTGTCGGCCCATCTCGCGCAGTCGCTGAAAGACAACGCCATTGTCGCCGTGGGCCAGGGGCGCAACGTGGCGGCCGTCGCCGATTATCCCGGTCAGGTGCCGACGCGCAACTGCCTGTTTATCAGCGGCATCGGCGGCACCCATCGCCCGGGCGATGCCATCAACGCGGACCACATCAGCCGCCGGCTGGCCAAAAAGTTTGGCGGCATCAGCGAAACCCTGTACGCCCCGGCTTACGTCGAAAACCGGGCGCTGCGCGACGCCTTCATGCAAAACGGCACCATCAAAGAGACGCTCGACCGCGCGCGCAAAGCGGATGTGGCACTGGTGGGCATCGGTGACATGAACGAAAACAGCTATATGGTGAAGCTCGGCTGGTTCACACCACATGAGATCATTGATGCCAGCGTCAATCAGGGCGTGACCGGTGATGTGGCCGGCTATGATTTTTTTAATGCCCAGGGCCAGCACGTGGATACGGTGATGAACGACCGGGTAATTGGCCTCAGTATCGACGAGCTGCGTAAAATTCCCTGCGTGATTGCCATTGCCGCTGAAAACACCAAAGCCATGGCGATCCTCGGCGCGCTGCGCACCGGCGCTATCGATATCATTGCCACCACGGCGCAGAACATCCGCACCATTCTGAGCATGTCGCAGTAACGCATAAACGCTTGCCCGGCGCGGCCTGCGGGCGTGCCGGGTGAGAGGGATGCTGCGCCAGGTCGCCGCCCATCACCCAACCGTCACGTCAGCGCCATAAATCTTTCATCCGCCTCAGCTAGCTTACCGCCATTCTGATTTCAGGACTGCGGATGCATGAGCCATCTCTCGCTGCAACACATCACCAAAACCTGGGGCGATAAAATCGCGCTGCAGGATATCAGCTTAGACGTGGCGCAAGGCAGTTTCGTCGCACTGCTGGGGCCTTCAGGCTGCGGTAAATCGACGCTGTTGCGCACCCTCGCCGGGCTGGAAACGGCCGACAGCGGCCGCATTTATTTCAATCACACCGACGTCACGCCTCTGCCACCGGCGCAGCGCAAGCTGTCGATGGTGTTTCAGTCTTACGCGCTGTTTCCTCACCTGAGCGTGCGGGAAAATCTGCTGTTTGGCCTGAAGGCGCGCGGTGAAGATAAGCAACAGTTTGCCGCCCGGCTGGCGCAGGTCAGCGCACTGCTTGAACTGGAACCGCTGCTGGCGCGCCTGCCTTCACAGCTCTCCGGCGGGCAGCAGCAGCGCGTGGCGCTGGGCAGGGCGGTGATCGCCAACAATACGCTGTGCCTGATGGATGAGCCGTTATCCAACCTGGATGCCAAACTGCGTCAGAGCATGCGGCGCGAAATCCGCGCGCTACAAAAGCAGCTCGGGCTGACCATGCTGTACGTCACCCACGATCAGACCGAAGCGATGAGCATGGCCGATCACATCATTCTGCTTAACGATGGCCGCATTGAGCAGCACGGCACGCCAGACCAGCTCTACAACCAGCCGGCGAGCTGTTTTGCCGCGCAGTTTATTGGCGCACCGCCAATGAATATCCTGCCACTGCACAGCAAAGGCGCGCATCACTACCTCAGCCATCTCAGCACACCGCTCCTGAGCTATGCCGGCGAAACGGCGCTGAGTCTGGGCCTGCGCGCGGAGGATATCCAGCTGGTCGCCCCGCAGCAGGCCGCGCTGAGTGCGCGGGTAGTGAGCTACGAATACATGGGCGCGGATACGCTGCTGGTCTGTCGGTTGCCCGGCATCACGGAATCACTGACCGTCAAAGTGCCCGGCCTGCAGCGCTTCACGGATGACAGTCTGGTCGGCCTGCAGTGGTCCACCAGCCGGCAATACCTGTTTTCCACCACCTCCGGCCAGCGCTGTGTCGCTGCCGAACACCCGATGTTGCTCGCTGAGAAAAAATACGCTGTTTAACCGTTGTCGTTTATTCAAGGGAAAATCATGTCTGCGATCCGTTTCTCGCCTCTGGCTTGTGTCGTTATGCTGTGTGCCTCCGTGTCGGTGTTTGCTGCTGAGCCGGTGAAATTACAGATGTACTACCCGATTGCGGTCGGCGGTAAAGTCAGCCACACCGTGGAAGCCCTGGTGGCGGATTTTGAAAAACAGCACCCTGAGATCAGCATTCAGCCGGTCTACACCGGCGATTACGCCACCACCGTGACCAAAGCGCTGACGGCGTTTCGCGGCGGTAACGCACCGCAGCTGGCGGTGATGGGAGATATTGAAGCCTGGTCGCTGATGGATGCCGGTGCCATCGTCGCCGCCAGCGATTTAGCCACGGGTGAAGAGGGCAAACAGTGGATCGACAGCTTCTATCCGGCCTTTTTGCGTCGCATTGAGGGCAAAGTGTGGGGCGTGCCTTTTCAGCGCTCAACTGTGGTGATGTACTGGAACAAACAGGCATTTGAGAAAGCCGGTCTCGATCCGAATACACCACCCGCCACCTGGCAGCAGGTGGTGGCATTCAGCAAAAAACTGACGCTGAAACAGGCCAGCGGCGTCAGCCAGTGGGGCATTGAAATCCCTTCCACGCCGAACGGCTACTGGAATTTCCAGGGGCTGGCAGCCACCAATGGCGGACGGCTGGATAACGGCAAGGGCAACGCCGTGTATTTCAACACGCCGGGCAACGTGGAAACCCTGCAATGGCTGACCGATCTCGGCCAGAAAGAGGAAGTCTCGCCGAAGGGTGCGATTGCCTGGGGCACCACGCCGCAGGATTTCATCAGCGGCAAAACGGCCATGATGGTCACCACCACCGGCAACCTGACCAACGTGCACGACAACGCAACCTTCCCGTTTGGCGTCGCCATGCTGCCGGAGAAAACCCAGCGCGGCAGCCCGACCGGTGGCGGCAACCTCTACGTGTTCAAAAGCGCCTCACCGGCGCAGCAGCAGGCGGCGATGCGCTTCATCCGCTGGGTCACCGCACCGGAACAGGCCGCGCGCTGGAGTATCGCTACCGGCTATGTTGCCACCTCGCCGGCAGCGTGGGACACAGCGGCAATGAAAGCCTATGTGCAGCAGGTGCCTCAGGCACTGGTGGCGCGTGAGCAGCTGAAATATGCTCAGCCGGAACTCTCGACCTACAACAGCGTACAGATTCAGGACGCGCTCAATCACGCCATTGAAGCAGCGGTGACGCAGAGCAAAACCCCGGCCCAGGCACTGGCCGATGCGCAGAAACAGGCTGACCGCCTGCTGAAAAACTATCAGTGATGGCCGCGTGATGAGCTCATTCTCTGGCAGCGCCGCCACGCTGCGCCCGCGCGGGTGGTCACTGCAGCTCAGCGGCTATTTGCTGCTGCTGCCCGCGCTCAGCTTCCTGCTGCTGTTTACCCATTATCCGGCGCTGGCCACGCTGTGGCAGAGCCTGTTCAGCGCCGCGCGCGCTTCGCATCCGGCCCATTTTGTCGGGCTGGATAACTATCGCGCGCTGCTGGATGACGACATTTTTATGCAGTCGCTGTGGAATAACCTGCTGTATGCGCTGATCACCATTCC
>NZ_SDFT01000154.1:0-29978 GCF_004916815.1 Pantoea sp. R102 | reverse complement strand
AGGTCGCCATCAATGGCGCAATGCTTGTCTGTTAAATTGTAAATCCGCTTAACAACGGTTGCGTTTTGGTAGCGGCGCAATTTATTGCGCGATGAAACGCGCCGCTACGAATCTTGTGCGACTTGCAGTACCGGCTTCATACCCTCTCAGGCCCGCTGAAATTCGTGCTCTCTATCACAAACCTCGCGCTTGAAAGCCAGTAACTATCAAAACCTTCGGTCCATCCAAATATATTCTGCAACACGGTGCGGTTATCTTAACCGGACAACGTGAAGCCAATGGAGCCGAGAAATGAGCACGCCCGAAAATAATGATAATGCAGCCGCCTCAGGAAAATGCCCCTTTCATCATGGAGCATCGGAAGAGAAAAGCGTTTTAGCGCGTGGCGCCGGAAGCGGGACCACCAACCGCGACTGGTGGCCAAACATGCTGCGCGTCGATCTGTTAAACCAGCATTCCAGCCGTTCTAACCCCCTCAGTGACAATTTCAACTACCGTGAAGAGTTCAGCAAGCTGGATTACGCCGCGCTGAAAGCCGACATTCGTGCGCTGCTGACCGACTCGCAATCCTGGTGGCCAGCCGACTGGGGCAGCTACATCGGCTTGTTTATCCGTATGGCATGGCACAGCGCCGGCACCTACCGCACCATCGACGGTCGCGGCGGCTCCGGACGTGGCCAGCAGCGCTTTGCGCCGCTCAACTCCTGGCCGGATAACGTCAGCCTCGACAAAGCGCGTCGTCTGCTGTGGCCGGTGAAACAGAAGTATGGCCAGAAAATTTCCTGGGCCGATCTCTACATTCTTGCCGGTAACGTGTCGCTGGAAAACGCCGGCTTCCGTACCTTTGGCTTTGGTGCCGGTCGTGAAGATGTCTGGGAACCGGACATGGACGTGGACTGGGGACATGAGACCGAATGGCTGGCGCACCGCCATCCGGAAAGCCTGGCAAACGCGCCGCTCGGTGCGACGGAAATGGGCCTGATCTACGTGAACCCGGAAGGTCCGGAAGCCAGCGGCGATCCGCGCTCGGCGGCCCCGGCGATTCGCGCCACCTTCGGCAACATGGGCATGAACGATGAAGAGATCGTCGCGCTGATTGCCGGCGGTCACACGCTGGGTAAAACGCACGGTGCTGCTGCGGCCAGCCACGTGGGCGTCGATCCGGAAGCTTCGCCGCTGGAAGCGCAGGGTCTGGGCTGGCACAGCAGCTACGGCAGCGGTGCCGGTGCTGATGCCATCACTTCCGGTCTGGAAGTGGTATGGACGCAAACCCCAACGCAGTGGAGCAACTACTTCTTCGAGAACCTGTTCAAATATGAGTGGGTACAAACGCACAGCCCGGCGGGCGCGATTCAGTTCGAAGCGGTTGATGCCGAAGCGATTATCCCGGATCCATTCGATCCAGAGAAAAAACGCAAGCCGACCATGCTGGTCACCGACCTGACGCTGCGTTTCGATCCGGAGTTCGGGAAGATTTCGCGTCGTTTCCTCAACGATCCGCAGGCGTTCAATGAAGCCTTCGCCCGTGCCTGGTTTAAACTGACGCACCGCGATATGGGGCCAAAAGCGCGCTACCTCGGTCCGGAAGTGCCGAAGGAAGATCTGCTGTGGCAGGATCCGTTACCGCAGGCCACGCATCAGCCGACGCCGGATGACATCACCGATCTGAAAGCGAAAATTGCCGCTTCGGGTCTGAGCGTCAGCCAGCTGGTCTCTGCGGCCTGGGCGTCTGCTTCCACCTTCCGTGGCGGCGATAAACGCGGCGGCGCGAACGGTGCCCGTCTGGCGCTGGCGCCGCAGAACGGCTGGGCGGTCAACGCCAGTGTCACCCGCGATGTGCTGCCGGTGCTGCAGAAGATTCAGCAGGAGTCAGGTAAAGCGTCGCTGGCGGATGTGATTGTGCTGGCGGGCAGCGTCGGGATTGAGCAGGCGGCAGCAGCGGCAGGTGTCGCGGTGCAGGTGCCGTTCACGCCGGGCCGCGTGGATGCGCGTCAGGACCAGACGGATGTCGAGTCATTCAACGTATTGCAGCCGCTGGCCGATGGTTTCCGCAACTATCGCCGCGTGCAGGGCGGTTCTTCTACCGAAACCCTGCTGCTGGACAAAGCGCAACAGTTGACGCTGAGCGCGCCAGAGCTGACGGTACTGCTGGGTGGTCTGCGCGTGCTGGGCACCAACTTCGACGGCAGCGCACACGGCGTGTTTACCGATCGCGTGGGCGTGCTGAGCAACGACTTCTTCATCAATCTGCTGGATATGCGCACCGCATGGCGCGCCACCGATGAGAGCGCTGAGCTGTTCGAAGGCCGCGATCGTCAGAGCGGAGAAGTGAAGTACAGCGCCACCCGCGCCGATCTGGTGTTTGGTTCTAACGCCATCCTGCGCGCGCTGGCGGAAGTTTACGCCAGCAGCGATGCGAAGCAGAAGTTCGTTAACGACTTCGTGGCCGCCTGGACCAAAGTGATGAACCTCGACCGGTTCGATCTGTAATCCCCTGAGCCGCAGCGTCATGCGCTGCGGCTTATTCCTGCTTATGCCTCACGAAATGCCTCAAACGGCAGATTAAAGCGTCGCGCCAGCGCCGCCTTATGCTTGTCCGTTAATCTGCGCTCGCCTTTCAGAATGCGATTCACATACGAACGCTGACCGATTTCTGCCACGAAAGAGGATTGATTCAGACCGTGCTGGTCCATCAGCACCCGCAGCAGCGCCACGCCGCCCGGCAGCGCCTGAGTGCGTGCATTAAACGCGGCAAATTCCGCTGCGGCTTCTTCATACTTCGCGACTTTAACGGCCAGCATCTCGATCAGCGGATGCCCCGGCTGATGCTCAACCAGGTATTCCACCAGTTCAAGCGCCTGTTCATAATCGGCTCTGGACTGACTCCCGCCCAGCAGCGGCACGGCTTTAATCAGATTGTTGGAGGCCTGAATCGCTTCGCTAATCATTCTTTGTTCTCCCGGTAATGCTTAACCAGCTTGTCATACTCAGCATGCGTCACGATATGCTTTACGAAGACTCTTTTTGCCACAAAATCCGCAAAGAACATCAGCCGGAGATTGTTGCCGCCGACATTAATTACCCACCATTTTGCCCGATACTTCATGCGATCCAGGCTGGGAAACCAGGCTTTTAACACCTGTGGATCGGCAAAATCATGGCCGCTTAATAGTCGGTAAGTGGCATCCAGTGCTGCGGCATCATTAGGAAATCTCTGTGTCGCTTCGTTAAACACTTTCCTTGAGATAATGTGCATCATTCCCTCGAGCTGTTCCAGGGTGGAAACATTGTAACGCACAACATAGAATGTTTCCACACAGGAAACAACAGGGCGGGAGGAGATATGGAAGCCGCATCGCAGGGATGCGGCTAAAAGATTACTTCAGCGTATATTCATCGGCGTCGCGCCAGGCCGGGAAGCGTTCGCGATAGTCGCGCAGCGCCTCCAGTGATAACTCGGCGTCAAGGCGCGCGCGGGCGAAGGGTTCAGCGGCCGCGAGGATCTCACCCTGCGGCGAGATGATCCGGCTGTCGCCGCTGTATTGATGCTGATTGCCGTCACTGCCGACGCGGTTACACCCGGCTACATAGGCCTGATTCTCAATGGCGCGCGCCAGCAGCAGCGCCTGCCAGTGCAGCGCGCGCGGTGCCGGCCAGTTGGCGACATACAGCGCCAGATCGTAATCATTCTGGTTGCGCGAAAACACCGGGAAGCGCAGGTCGTAGCAAATCTGCGGCAGAATACGCCAGCCGCGCCAGTGGAACACCTCGCGCGTTTCACCGGGTACATAGTGCTGGTGCTCACTGGCCATGCGGAACAGATGGCGTTTGTCGTACTGGTGCAGCGTGCCGTCGGGCTCCACCAGCAGGAAACGGTTTACCGCGCCCTGGTCGCTCTGAATCGCCGCGCTGCCGCCGACCAGGGCATTCAGGGCTTTGGCATGACCGTGCAGCCACGCCACTACCTGATCCTGCGGCAGCGAACTGGCCGCCGCCTCCATGGCGAAGCCGGTGGTAAACATCTCCGGCAGCAGGATGACATCGCGGCCCGTCATGCCCTGCAATACCTCATCAAAATGGCGCAGGTTGGCCGCGCCATCCATCCAGCTCAGGGTTTCCTGTAATACGGTAAGTTTTAAAGCTGACATAAACGCTCCGCAGCGGCGTCAAGCGTCGCTTCCTGTTTAGCAAAGCACAGGCGAATGAGCTTGTGCGGGAAAGGGTCCGCGCAGAACACCGACAGCGGAATCGCCGCCACGCCCACTTCGCGGGTTAACCACTGGCAGAAACTGACATCATCCAAATCGGAAATGGCGCTGTAATCCACCAACAGGAAATAGGTGCCGGCACAGGGCAGCACCTTAAACCGGCTGGCGGCCAGCGCCTGCGTCAGGCGGTCACGCCGGGCGCGATAGAATGCCGGCAGCGCATCAATATGTTCTGGCTGCTGGCGCAGCATATCGGCAATCGCCAGCTGCGCCGGGGTATTCACTGAAAAGGTGAGATACTGATGCACTTTGCGGATTTCGGCGCTGATCGCCGCCGGAGCGATGCAGTAACCCACTTTCCAGCCGGTCATATGAAAGGTTTTGCCGAAGGATGAGACTGCGATAGCGCGCTGACGCAGGTCGGCATGTGCCAGCACGCTGGCATGGCCCTGCTCATCAAAACAGATGTGCTCATAGACTTCATCGCTGAGCACATAAATTTCCTGTCCGGCGATCGCCTGCCACAGCGCGGCGTAGTCGCTGGCGTGCCACACGGTGGCGGACGGATTATGCGGTGTGTTGACGATCACCAGCCGGGTGCGCGCGTTGAGCAGGCTGCTGAAGGCCTGCCAGTCGACCTGAAAAGCGGGCGGCTGCAGCGCGATGCGTTTCAGCACGCCGCCAGCCAGCTGAACCGCTGGCGCATAGCTGTCGTAGCTGGGATCGAAGCAAATCACCTCGTCGCCCGGTCGCACCAGCGCGGTGATCGCGGCATACAGCGCTTCGGTTGCGCCCGCCGTCACGGTGATGTCGCTGTTGATATCCGGCCGATGGCCGTACATGTCTGCGGTTTTATCGGCGATCGCCTCGCGCAGCGGCAGGGTGCCAATCATCGGCGCGTACTGGTTAGCGCCTTCGCTGACGTGATGTGCCAGGCGCTGCTGCAAATAGCGCGGGCCGTCAAAATCGGGAAAGCCCTGTGACAGATTGATGGCGTTGTGCTGGGCGGCGAGGGCGCTCATTTGGGTAAAAATGGTGGTGCCGAGCGCCGGTAGTTTGCTCTCGGGGATCAGGTTGGGCTGCGTCATTATCGGGTGCCTTAAGCGCGAATGTCGTTGCGGAGTAACCTTGTGCTGCAGCCACTATAAACAGGATGTTAACACTTGGCAATCGAGACGCTTAGACGTCTAAACGTGGCTGGCACAGACGCTGAGTGCGCTTATCCGCTGCCGCAGGCCATAAAAAAAGCCTCTGGCTGGAGGCTTTTTGCGGTTACGCCGCTTCGCTGGGGCGGGCGCTCGGTTTGGGTTTGCTGTCCGGTTTCGCCACCGCCAGCGCCTCGGGCGCAAAATCATCCACGTTAATGGCCTTCAGCCGGCTGGCTTCGGCCCGCGTCAGCACCTTCGCTTCACTCTCGTCAATCCAGCCTTCTTTCAGCGCGCGCTGGGCCAGCGCATCCAGCCGGGTGAAGGAGAAGTGTTTTTTCTGCTGCTGACACAGACGATCGTGAATCACTTCCGCCGCCATCACATCCTGCAGCGCCTGTTCCAGCTGACCGGCCGGGTTGTGCTCACTCGGCGTCAGATACTGGCCGCGGCCCAGACGGGTGCGGGCTGCGGACGGCAGCTGCAGCATTTTGGCCAGCTTATGATCCAGTTTATCGGACGGTGCCGGGCAGTGTTTGCCGCCGGCGAAAATCACCAGCCGCAGCGCACCCGCAACCAGGCGATTCGGGAAGTTGCGCAGCAGATCGTCCATCGCCACTTCCGCCTGATGCAGCGCATCCTGCACGCCCCAGTGCACCAGCGGCAGATCCGCCTCGTTACGGCCTTCATCGTCATAGCGTTTCAGCGTGGCGGATGCCAGATACATCTGGCTCAGCACATCGCCGAGGCGTGCCGAAATACGTTCGCGACGTTTCAGGCTACCGCCCAGCACCGCCATCGACACATCCGACAGCAGCGCAAGGTTGGCGCTCAGGCGGTTCAGCTGCTGATAGTAGCGGCGGGTCGCGTCACGGGTTGGCGTAGCGCTGGTGCGGCCGCCGGTCAGGCCAAGCCACAGGCTGCGCACTTTATTGCTGCCGACGTGGCCGATATGGCTGAACAGCGCGCGGTCAAAGGCGACGAGATCGTTCTTCGCGGCGGCGTTCATCTCTTCCAGCACCCACGGGTGGCAGCGGATTGCGCCCTGGCCAAAGATAATCATGCTGCGCGTCAGGATGTTCGCGCCCTCAACGGTGATGGCGATCGGGGCGCCCTGATAGGCACGCGCCAGGAAGTTGTTCTCGCCAAGCATGATGCCTTTACCGCCGGCGATATCCATTGCATCAATGATGGCGCGCTGACCGCGATGGGTGCAGTGGTATTTAACAATCGCTGACAGCACCGCCGGTTTTTCGCCCAGCATAATGCCGCTGGTGATCAGCGTCGCCGCCGCGTCCATCACGTAAGCGTTACCGGCGATGCGCGCCAGCGGCTCCTCAATCCCTTCCATTTTACCGATAGAGACTTTGAACTGGCGGCGAATGTGCGCGTAGGCACCGGTCGCCAGCGCCAGGCTTTTCAGGCTGCCGGTAGCGTTAGACGGCAGAGTAATGCCGCGTCCTACCGACAGGCACTCAACCAGCATACGCCAGCCCTGACCGGCCATCGCCGGACCGCCGATGATGTAATCGATCGGCACAAAGATATCTTTGCCGCGCGTCGGCCCGTTCTGGAACGGCACGTTCAGCGGGAAGTGACGTCTGCCAATTTCAACGCCTGGCGTATGGGTCGGGATCAGCGCACAGGTAATGCCCAGCTCTTCGGTTTCGCCCAGCAGATGATCGGGGTCGGAGAGCTTAAAGGCGAGGCCGAGCACGGTGGCAATCGGCGCCAGGGTAATGTAGCGCTTGTTCCAGGTCAGGCGCATGCCCAGCACCTGCTGGCCCTGCCAGTCGCCCATGCACACCACGCCAGTATCCGGAATGGCGCCAGCGTCGGAGCCCGCTTCCGGGCTGGTCAGCGCAAAGCAGGGGATTTCATCGCCGCGCGCGAGGCGTGGCAGGTAGTGATCTTTCTGCTCATCGGTACCGTAATGCTGCAGCAGTTCACCCGGACCCAGCGAGTTCGGCACGCCGACGGTGATCGCCAGAATCCCGGACACGCCTGCCAGTTTTTGCAGCACACGCGCCTGCGCGTAAGCGGAAAACTCCAGACCGCCGTACTCTTTTTTGATGATCATGGCAAAGAAGCGGTGCTGCTTGAGGTAAGCCCACAGCTCCGGCGGCAGATCGGCCATTTCATGGGTGATTTCGAAGTCGTTAGCCATGCGGCAGGCTTCTTCCACCGGGCCATCCAGAAACGCCTGTTCCTCTTCGGTCAGGCGCGGCTGCGGATAGTTGTGCAGTTTCTGCCAGTCCGGTTTGCCGCGAAACAGATCGCCTTCCCACCAGGTGGTGCCGGCGTCGATCGCCTCTTTTTCGGTGCGCGACATCGGCGGCATCACCTTCTGGAAGCTGTGCAGAGCCGGCTTAGAGAACATGCTGCGGCGCATCGCCGGCAGGTTGAAAGGCAGCAGAATAATGGCCAGCGGCAGCAGCAGCCACGGCGTCCACAGGCCGGTGGCGGCCAGTGCCGCGGTCCACAGCAGCACAATCGCACTGCTGAGCCGCAGTGAAACCTGATGGTAGAAGAGGGCGCTAATTAACACCAGCGTCGCGATGATCGAGGCAAGCAACATAATGAACCGCTCCGTAAGTTGTAAGAGGTCTGACCTGTTAGTGATAAGGTTTAGAGCAGTGCACGAAATTTATCAATCTGTTTACATCGCAATTACAACCGAACTCACAAAATCGCGCCGGCAATTGGACGTCAGCGCGGCGTCGCGCTTTTCCCTGCTGCGGGCGCTTTGCGGCTCTGGCCCATTCCGTTAAACTTGCTGGGTCAATTTTCCTCTAAAGGACATCCCTATGTATCAGGACATTATTCGCTCAGAACTCAATGAAGCCGCCGATACGCTCAATAAGTTCCTGAGTGATGAAGCCAACATTCACGCCATTCAGCGCGCAGCCGTGCTGCTGGCCGACAGCTTCAAAGCCGGTGGCAAAGTGCTCTCCTGCGGCAACGGCGGCTCGCACTGCGATGCCATGCACTTCGCTGAGGAGCTGACCGGGCGCTACCGCGAAAATCGTCCTGGCTATCCGGCCATCGCCATTTCGGATGTCAGCCATCTCTCCTGCGTCAGCAACGATTTTGGCTACGACTATGTGTTCTCCCGCTACATCGAGGCGGTCGGGCGCGAGGGCGATGTGCTGCTGGGGCTGTCCACTTCGGGTAACTCGGCCAACATCATCAAAGCCGTAGAAGCCGCGCGCGCCAAAGGCATGAAAGTGATTACCCTGACCGGCAAAGACGGTGGCAAAATGGCCGGTACGGCCGATATCGAAATTCGCGTGCCGCACTTTGGATATGCCGATCGCATTCAGGAGATTCACATCAAAGTGATCCACATCCTGATGCTGTTAATCGAAAAAGAGATGGTTAAGTGATGACGTGCTCCTCCCGCGCCCGCGGGAGGTTCTGATAAGGCGGTTGCTATGTGCGAATTGCTCGGGATGAGCGCTAATGTCCCCACGGATATCTGTTTCAGTTTTACCGGTCTGGTGCAGCGTGGCGGTGCAACCGGGCCGCACAAAGATGGCTGGGGCATCACCTTTTACGAAGATAAAGGCTGCCGCACGTTTAAAGATCCGCTGCCGAGCTACAACTCGCCGATTGCCCGCCTGGTGCAGGAGTATCCGATCAAGTCGCACTCGGTGGTGGCGCATATTCGTCAGGCCAATCGCGGCCAGGTGTCACTGGAAAATACCCATCCGTTTACCCGCGAACTGTGGGGGCGCAACTGGACTTACGCGCATAACGGCCAGCTAAAGGGCTATCGCCAGCTGGAGACCGGGCATTTCCGTCCGGTAGGCGAAACCGACAGCGAAAAGGCGTTTTGCTGGATTCTGCATAAGCTGGCTGAGCGCTATCCGCGCACACCGGGCAACTGGCCGGCGGTGTTTCGCTATGTGGCAGAGCTGGCGACGGAGCTGCGCCAGAAGGGCGTGTTCAATATGCTGCTGTCTGACGGACGCTATCTGATGGCCTTCTGCTCAACCAATCTGTACTGGATTACGCGCCGCGCGCCGTTTGGCAAAGCGAAGCTGCTCGATCAGGATGTGGAGATTGATTTTCTGCAGCAGACCACGCCGAAAGACGTGGTGACGGTGATTGCGACGCAGCCGCTGACCGGTAATGAAACCTGGCACCGCATCGTGCCAGGTGAGTGGGCATTATTTTACCTGGGTGAGCGCCAGGAATGATTTCGACGCCGCTTCCGGCGTGGTCATGACCGGCGTGTTGTTCACCGCATACTGACCGGTTGCCGTCACGTTGACCGTTGGCGGCACGTGGTATTTGGCGAAGTAAGCATAGCCCGGCTGCAGTTCACGCCAGAAGCTGATGTAAGTCGAGTAACGATGGCGCTGCATGTTGCTGTCGGTCATGCGGAACGGGAAGATGTTGACCTGCACATCCTGCTGACCGTTACGCAGCGCGGCGTTCACGTAAGTGAAGATCTCATCCATCGATGCGTTGGTCATGGCATAGCAGCCCACCGACACGCAATCGCCGTGAATCATCAAATAGTTACCGTTATAGCCTTTGGCGCGATCGTACTGATTCGGGAATCCGGTATTGATGGCGCGATAAAAACGGCTGTCCGGCTTGAGCTGATTCATCTTCACGTTATAAAAGCCTTCCGGACTTTTAAAATCGCCCTGACGACGTTTCGGCCCGAGGCCGCCGGAGAAGTTACAGATGCGATAGCTGTCCAGCAGTCGATATTCATTACCGATTTTGCCGTACAGTTCCAGCGTACGCTCTTCCTTGAAGATCTGAATAAATACCGGTGTACCCAGTAATTGTTTCTTTAACTCTTTGCTCACCGGAGCCAGCGGCTGCATTGGCTCAGGCGTCATTGCCCAGCTCAGGAGCGGCATAAGAATCATCGCAAACAATAATGCGATTCTGCCCATTCTGTGTGTACCTTGAAGTGAAGAGGAACGCTGACGCAGTGCGTCACTGTATTGCATTATCGGAAATATCCGCTACCGCAGCGCAACATTATCATTGTCTGGCGTTTAATCAAGCCGGAGTCCGAGAAAATGGTGCAATCCTAAAGGGAATACGACCACAAATTTGTAAACTTTAATCGCACGCGCCACAAATATTGCCGTTGTTTTTCTCTGCTGTATACTTATCCAGTATCCGGAGGGGCGTATGCGCAAAATCATTCATGTCGATATGGACTGCTTTTTCGCGGCAGTGGAAATGCGCGACGATCCTTCATTACGTGATATCCCGATTGCCATCGGCGGCAGCCGCGTGCAGCGCGGCGTAATCAGCACCGCCAACTATCCGGCGCGGAAATACGGTGTGCGCAGCGCGATGCCGACCGCCACGGCGCTGCGCCTCTGTCCCCATCTGAAACTGCTGCCCGGCCGCTTTGACGCCTATAAAGAAGCCTCGCAGCAGATTCGCGCCATCTTTACCCGCTATACGCCACTGATTGAGCCATTGTCGCTGGATGAAGCCTACCTGGACGTCACCGACAGTGAACACTGCCAGGGATCGGCCACGCTGATGGCGCAGGCGATTCGCGCCGATATCCTGCGCGAAACCGGCCTGACCGCGTCCGCCGGCATTGCGCCGATCAAGTTCCTCGCCAAAATCGCCTCAGACATGAACAAGCCAGACGGCCAGTATGTGATCACGCCGCAGGCGATGCCGGACTTTCTGCTGACGCTGCCGCTGAGCAAGATTCCCGGCGTCGGTAAAGTGGCCACCAAAAAGCTGGAAGAGATGGGACTGCGCACCTGCGCTGACGTACAACAGGCCGATCTGGCGCAGCTGCTGAAGCGCTTTGGAAAATTTGGCCGCGTGCTGTGGGAGCGCAGCAACGGCATCGACGATCGTGACGTAGTGGTGGAGCGCGAACGCAAATCGCTGGGAGTCGAGCGTACGCTGGGCGAGGACATCCATCACTGGGAGCAGTGCCTGGAGATTATTGATTTTCTCTACGCCGAACTCGATCGCCGTCTCAGCGCGATCCGCCCGGATAAGCAGATTGCACGTCAGGGCGTAAAGCTGAAGTTCAACGATTTCCAGCTCACCACCCAGGAGCATGTCTGGCCGGTGCTGAATAAAGACGACATGATCGCCGTAGCGCGTCAGGCCTGGGACGAACGCCGCGCCGGACGCGGTGTGCGGCTGGTGGGGCTGCACGTCACGCTGGTAAATCCGCAGCTGGAGCGCCAGCTGGTGCTGGGGTTGTAATGGCTGAGCTGCCGCTGGACGAGAGCTACAGCGCGGTCGCCTGACGCGGCACCGTTACCGTAAATAAAAAATCCTGCCCGGGGGCAGGATTTTTTTTATCGCAACGGCGTTACGCTTTTTCCGGTACCACGTTCAGCAGCGCGGTCAGCAGTTTCCAGTACAGACCGACGCTGTCGATGTGCACCTGCTCGTCCGGCGAGTGCGGACCGGTGATGGTTGGCCCAATCGATACCATGTCCATGTCCGGATACGGTTTTTTGAACAGGCCGCACTCCAGACCGGCGTGAATCACCTGAATGTTTGGCGTCTTACCAAACAGCGCTTCATAGGTTTTACGCGTCAGCGCCATGATGGGCGAGTCGGCATCCGGCTGCCAGCCCGGGTAACCGCCTTTCGGCGCGGTTTTCGCCCCGGCTAGCGCACCCAGCGAGGTCAGGGTTTCGACTACCCAATCTTTACCGGTGTCGATCAGCGAGCGAATCAGGCAGATGATCTCGGCGCTGTCCTGCTCCATCGTGACCACGCCGACGTTAAGCGAGGTTTCCACCACGCCTTTCGCCACGTCCGAGTTGCGAATTACACCGTTTGGCGTGCTGTTCAGCAGGTTGATGAAGCGATCGCGGCTGTCTGCGGTCAGCGCCTGGCCCTGATGCGCCAGCGGCTCGCTCAGCACGGCGACGTTCTTCTCTTTACTGCCCAGCTCATTCTGCAGCGTGGCCTGGAAATGGGCGGCAGCAGACTTCAGCGCATCCACTTTATGGCTGTCGATGGCCAGCGTAGCGAACGCTTCGCGCGGAATTGCATTACGCAGCGTACCGCCGGTGAACTCAATCAGACGGATATCCAGCTCAGCCGCGTGCACGGCAAGGAAGCGCGCCAGCAGCTTGTTGGCGTTGCCGAGACCAAGATGAATGTCCGCGCCGGAGTGGCCGCCTTTCAAACCTTTCAGCGTCAGCTTCAGGGTTTCGAAACCGGCAGGCACGGCCTCGCGGCTCAGCGGCAGGGTAGTGATAAAGTCGATACCCCCGGCGCAGCCCATATAGATCTCACCTTCCTCTTCCGAGTCGGTGTTGATCAGGATGTCCGCCTGCAGCCAGTTTGGTTGCAGACCAAAGGCGCCGTCCATGCCCGACTCTTCGGTCATGGTCAGCAGCACTTCCAGCGGGCCGTGAGTCAGGCTGTTGTCAGCCAGCACCGCCAGCGCAGAGGCCATACCGATACCGTTATCCGCACCCAGCGTGGTGCCGCGCGCTTTCACCCACTCGCCATCAACGTACGGCTGAATCGGGTCTTTGGTGAAGTCGTGTACCGTGTCATTGTTCTTCTGCGGCACCATATCGAGGTGCGCCTGCAGCGCCACCGGAGTACGGTTTTCCATGCCTGCGGTAGCAGGTTTACGAATCAGGATATTGCCGACCTGATCGCGTTCAACCCAGAAACCTTGCTCTTTAGCCCAGCCAACAACGTATTCGGCCAGCGCTTCTTCATGGTAAGAAGGGTGCGGAATCGAGCAGATTTTTGCGAAGATATCCCACAGCGGCTGCGGGGAAAGTTGAGACAATTCAGACACAACGCGTCTCCTGTGTCAGCGCGGCGGACATACCGCTCGCACGCGGGTTTCCAGTGAAAGATCGCCGTCAGCACATCTGACGTGATGGGCCAGAGAATATCACTGTTTCCTGCCGGGTGCGCCATCGGGCGCGCTAAAAACCTGCAACCGATGTGACGGGTGCTGGTTTTTAACGCGTCAGATCCTTATAATCTCGCGCAACCTTTTCCCCCTTGCATATTTTTAAGCCAATCTCATTGGCCGGGATTCCTTTTATGAGCGAAAAATACGTCGTTACCTGGGACATGCTGCAGATTCATGCCCGTAAACTGGCCCAGCGCCTGCTTCCTGTGGAACAGTGGAAAGGCATCATCGCGGTCAGCCGCGGAGGTCTGGTTCCGGCATCGCTGCTGGCGCGTGAACTGGGGATTCGCTACGTCGATACCGTGTGCATCTCCAGCTACGATCACGATCACCAGCGTGAAATGAAAGTGCTGAAGCGCGCAGAAGGCGACGGTGAAGGTTTTGTGGTCATCGACGATCTGGTGGATACCGGCGGTACCGCGCAGGCGATTCGTGATATGTATCCAAAAGCGCGTTTCTGCACCATCTTCGCTAAGCCGGCTGGCCGCGCGCTGGTGGACGACTACATTGTCGATATTCCGCAAAACACCTGGATCGAGCAGCCGTGGGACATGGGCGTGGTGTACATTCCGCCGATTGTAAAAAGCTGATTGATGCAACGCAAACAACGCCCGGTTATGCCGGGCGTTGTGTTTTCTGCGCCTCGCGCCCGTGCGGCGGGTGCAGTACACTCTTAGCCATCTATGCGACTGCCGCAGGAGAAGCTTAAGATGGCCGAGAAAAACCTCAGCGAAGAACTGTTCAAACCCCGCTTCAAACACCCGGAAACCTCCTCGCTGGTGCATCGCCAGCACCACCCGACGGCGCAGGTGCACAATGCCCTGGAAGGCGATACCCAGCGCGGCTGGTATCGCATGCTGAATAAGCTGCTGTGGACGTGGCGCGGCCTGGCGCCGCAGGAGATCAGCGAAGTGCTGGCGCGCATTGCCGTCAGTAAATTTGAACACACCGACGAAACGCTGCTGGACACGGTAATTGGCTATCGCGGCGGCAACTGGAACTATGAGTGGTCGAAGCAGGCGGCGCTGTGGCAGCAGCGCGCGATGCAGAACGCCGATCACGATGAGGCCGGCCAGCAGTGGCTGCATGCCGCCAGTCTCTACAGCCTGGCCGCGTATCCCTACATTAAAGGCGATGAGCTGGCGGATCAGGCGCAGGTGCTGGCGAATCGCGCTTATGAAGAAGCCACCCAGCGCCTGCCCGGCGAGCTTAAATCCCTGACCTTTCCCATCAGCGGCGGCAGTCCGGTCACCGGCTTCCTGCATATGCCGGCGCAGGCCAGCGCGCCGTATCCGACCGTGCTGCTGTGCGGTGGCCTCGACTCGCTGCAGAGCGACCATTACCGGCTATTTCATGATTATCTGGCACCGCGCGGCATCGCCATGCTGACGCTGGATATGCCGTCGGTGGGTTTCAGCAGCAAATGGACGCTCAATCAGGACACCAGCCAGCTGCATCAGCAGGTGCTGCGCGAGCTGAGCAACGTGCCGTGGATTGACCACACGCGCGTGGCGCTGTTCGGTTACCGCTTTGGCGCCAACGTGGCAACGCGGCTGGCTTACCTGGAGGTGCCGCGTCTGCGCGCGGTGGCATCGCTCGGGCCGATGGTGCATCACGTGTTTGTCGATGCGCAGCGCCAGCAGCAGCTGCCGGATATGTATATGGACATGCTGGCCAGCCGGCTGGGCATGTCGTCGACCTCCGACAGCAATCTGCGCATCGAGCTCAACCGCTATTCGCTCAAAGTGCAGGGCCTGCTGGGCCGCCGGACGCCGGTGCCGATGCTGGCCGCTTACTGGCCCAACGATCTGTTCAGCCCGGAAGAGGAGGCGCAGCTGATCGTCAACTCCTCGGCGCAGGGCAAGGCGCTGGCGATTCCCGCCACGCCAGTGTTTGCCAGCTTTGATAAGGCGCTCAATCAAATTTGCGACTGGCTGGCAAAACAGTTGCAGCGCTAACTGGCGAAATACGCAGACTCTGCTACAACTTATCTTCGGGAAAATACGTGCGGTGGCGTTTTGCCGCCGCACTGCGTTTTATACGGTTTATTTGAGGGAGAGAGTTAGCATGACGTTACCGAGTGGTCACCCCCGTAGTCGCCTGCTTAAGCGCTTCACCGAATTGGGGCCGTACATCCGTGAAGGACAGTGTGAAGAGACGCGTTTCTTCTTTGATTGCCTGGCGGCGTGCGTCAACGTCAAACCGGCGCCGGAAAGCCGCGAGTTCTGGGGCTGGTGGATGACGCTGAACGCCTATGAAGATCACTTCACCTACGAATACCACTTCGGCCTGTTTGATAAAGACGGCGACTGGAGCGTGGCCGCGATCAAGGGCAAAGAGAACAATGAGAAAGTGGAGAGCACGCTGCGTAATTTCCACGAGCGCCTGAAAGCCACGCTGCATGAGTTTAAGCTTGATCTCAGGCCCGCGGCGGGGTTCAAAGAAGAGCCGGTTAAACTCAGCGCCTGAACCTGAGTCAGACCAGAATAAGAAAGAGCCGGTGATGAGCCGGCTCTTTTTTTTACAGACACAGACAGGGTAATGCTGAAGCTTAGAACTGGTAGGTCAGACCGACCGCCACCACGTCATCGCTGTTGATGCCCAGCGGGTTGTTGTCATCCAGCTGGTTGATTTTGTAGTCAACCATGGCCGACATATTTTTGTTGAAGTAGTACGTCATCGCCACGTCGACATATTTCACGATGTCCGCATCGCCAATGCCTTCAATGTCTTTGCCTTTGCTCTGCACGTAGCCCAGCGATGGACGCAGACCGAAGTCGAACTGATACTGCGCAACCACTTCAAAGTTCTGCGTTTTATTCGCCACGCCGCCCGTGATTGGCGTCATGTTACGGGTTTCAGAGTAGGTCGACGCCAGGTAGATGCTGTTCGCGTCATATTTGATGCCCGCGCCCCAGGCTTCCGCTTTGTCACCACGGCCCAGACGGGTCGCCACGTCCTGCGAGTTGGTACGGTCAGCAGAGGAGATCGCACTCATCAGGCTGACACCGCTATCGCCGAGGGTGTAACCCAGTGACGCACCGTAACCGTCGCCGTTCTGCTTAGGAATCTCTGAACGGCCGTTGGCGCTGGTGGAATCGTTCTTGCCCTGATACTGCACCGCGAAACGCAGGCCATCCACCAGACCGAAGAAATTGCTGTTGCGGTAAGTGGCGACGCCAGAAGTACGGCCCAGCATGTAGGTGTCGGTGTAGGCGCTGTCGCCACCGAATTCTGGCAGTACGTCGGTCCATGCCAGCACATCGTAAACCACGCCGTAGTTACGACCGTAATCAACAGAGCCGTAGTTACCAAACTTCAGACCGGCAAAGCCCAGACGGGTTTTGTTACCGATGTTAGCGTCGGTGTTGGTTTCTGCGCGGTTACCCTGGAACTGATATTCCCACTGACCGTAGCCGGTCATCAGGTCGTTAATCTGCGTCTGCCCTTTGAAGCCCAGACGAATGTAAGTTTTGTCGCCGTCAGCGGCTGCGTTGTCGCTGAAGTAGTGCATGCCTTTCACACGACCGTACAGATCCAGTTTGTTACCGTCTTTGTTATAAACTTCTGCGGCTTGTGCGGTTGAGGCCAGAGCCAGCGCGGAAACGATGAGTGCCAGTGTGCTTTTCTTCATTTTGCTATCAATCCCAATGAGTAAAATTTGTTGTACCCGTGAAAAGGTTTGTAAAACACGGGACGTTTTACCGACTGGCAATGAAGGTTTTATGACATTTTTTCTGATTTCTTGTTAATTGCGAACTTTTGGTCTACCCGCTTGTCAGGCGTTTTTTGTGCTTTTCCCCTTGCCGCTGTTGGCTTCCTTGCTGACTCCTGTTAAAACGTCCCTTCGCAGATTTTTTTCTTACATGGCAGGAAAAACATGAGTGGCAGTCAGACCCTGGTGGTCAAATTGGGTACCAGCGTCCTCACCGGCGGATCGCGCCGGCTGAACCGGGCGCATATGGTGGAGCTGGTTCGGCAGTGTGCACAACTGCACGCCGCCGGTCATCGCATTATCATCGTCACCTCAGGCGCAATAGCCGCCGGTCGCGAACACCTTGGTTACCCGGAACTGCCACCGACCATCGCCTCAAAGCAGCTGCTGGCTGCGGTGGGGCAGAGCCGTTTAATCCAGCTGTGGGAGCAGCTGTTCTCCATCTACGGTATCCATATCGGGCAGATGCTGCTGACACGCGCCGACATGGAAGACCGTGAACGCTTCCTCTACGCGCGCGATATGCTGCGCGCGCTGCTCGACAACCATATCGTGCCGGTCATTAACGAGAACGACGCGGTGGCAACCGCGGAAATCAAGGTCGGCGACAATGACAACCTGTCCGCGCTGGCGGCGATGCTCGGCGGTGCCGATAAACTGCTGCTGCTGACCGATCAGCCTGGCCTGTTTACCGCCGATCCGCGCACCAATCCCGAGGCAGAACTGATCAGCGATGTGCATCAGATTGATGATGCGCTGCGCACGCTGGCTGGCGGCAGCGTCTCCGGTCTCGGCACCGGCGGCATGGCCACCAAACTGCAGGCGGCGGATGTTGCCTGTCGCGCCGGCATTGACGTGATTATTGCGGCCGGCAGCCGCCCGGATGTGATCGGGGATGTGCTGCACGGCAAACCGGTGGGGACGCGCTTCCACGCGCAGCAGTCACCGCTGGAAAACCGCAAGCGCTGGATCTTCGGCGCACCACCGGCGGGCGAGATCACCATAGACGACGGCGCGCTGGCGGCGGTGCTGGAGCGCGGC
Organism: Pantoea sp. R102; assembly: GCF_004916815.1. Classification (NCBI taxonomy): domain Bacteria; kingdom Pseudomonadati; phylum Pseudomonadota; class Gammaproteobacteria; order Enterobacterales; family Erwiniaceae; genus Pantoea; species Pantoea sp. R102. The sequence continues at coordinate 11,960 of NZ_SDFT01000154.1, read as the reverse complement.
AGTTCGCTGCTGCCGAAAGGCGTCCGTGACGTGCAGGGCAATTTCTCGCGCGGCGAAGTGATCCGCATTCGTAACCTGCAAGGGCGCGATATCGCCCACGGCGTCACGCGCTACAACAGCGATGCGATGCGCATGATCGCCGGTCATCACAGTCAGGAGATTGGTGAGATCCTCGGTTACGAATATGGCCCGGTTGCGGTGCACCGCGACGATATGATCGTCAGTTAAGGAGCGGATGATGTTAGAACAGATGGGTAAAGCGGCGCGTGAGGCGTCGTATAAACTGGCGGAGCTCTCCACCGAACAAAAAAATCAGGTGCTGCTGACCATCGCCGATCGGCTGGAAGCGGAAAGTGCCGACATTCTGGCGGCCAACCAGCAGGATCTGGCCGATGCGCGCGATAACGGCATGAGCGCGGCGCTGCTCGATCGTCTGACGCTCAATCCGCAGCGTCTGAAAGGCATTGCGGACGACGTGCGTCAGGTGTGCCGTCTGGCCGATCCGGTTGGTCAGCTGATTGACGGTGGACAGCTCGACAGCGGTCTGCGCATTGAGCGACGCCGCGTGCCGCTCGGCGTGATCGGCGTGATCTACGAAGCGCGCCCTAACGTCACGGTCGATGTGGCGTCACTGTGCCTGAAAACCGGCAACGCGGCGATTCTGCGCGGCGGCAAAGAGACTTACCGCACCAACGCTGCCACGGTGCGGGTGATCCAGAACGCGCTCATCGAGCATGGTTTACCGGCAGCAGCGGTGCAGGCGATTGAGAACCCGGATCGCGAACTGGTGAATCAGCTGCTGAAGCTCGATCGCTACGTTGACATGCTGATCCCGCGTGGCGGTGCCGGGCTGCACAAGCTGTGTCGCGAAAATTCCACCATTCCGGTGATCACCGGCGGTATCGGCGTGTGCCATCTCTATCTCGACGAAACCATGGAGACGGACGCCGCGCTGGAGGTGATTGTTAACGCCAAGAAACAGCGTCCCAGCGCCTGTAACTCGCTGGAAACGCTGCTGATTCATCGCGATCAGGCCGAACGCTTCATTCCGGCGTTTCTGCAGCGTATGGCGCAGGAGAACATTGCGCTGCACGCCGACGAAAACGCGCTGGCGCTGCTGCAGCAGGGCCCGGCCAGCGTGGTGGCGGTGCAGATGCACCAATTCGACGATGAGTGGCTGTCGAACGATCTGAACGTCAAGCTGGTGGCGGACCTCGATGAAGCGGTCGCGCACATCCGCGCGCACGGCACCCAGCACTCCGACGGTATTCTGACGCGCAGTATTGGCAACGCCAATCGCTTCGTGAATCAGGTCGACTCATCGGCGGTGTACGTCAACGCCAGCACCCGTTTTACCGACGGCGGCCAGTTCGGTCTCGGCGCTGAAGTGGCGGTCAGTACGCAGAAACTGCATGCGCGCGGTCCGATGGGCCTCGAAGCGCTCACCACCTACAAATGGATTGGCTGGGGCGACGATACCCTGCGCCGTTAGTTTTCTCTCCGGCATCATAATGGGCACCTGACGCGGTGCCCTTTTTGATCGCTTTCGATCCAGTTATTTCCAGAGCTTTTCGTTTTATTCCTGTCATCTGTGGCGCGCCTGCGGCTTTTCGCCCATTTTTTGCTGTGGGTGCTGGTCTCAGCGTTACAGAACAATCCTGAAAACCCCTGTCAGAACAAGCTGTCAGAGATTCATTACTGGTTTCCATCAGGGCGAAGAGGATAATGATCGTCCAGCTTTATTGATAAAAGCGGTTGGGTAGTAAACTAGCGGTAATATAAAATGAACTGGTAGCAAAAATGAAAATAACATTCAGTCTTTTACTGATGGCAGACTATTAACTGATGGTTAAAAAAGAGAGTACGAGACAAGCTTTTACTGCCAGGCTGATTGCCGCATGCGAGAGCGCGGGAATTGTCGGACATGGACGGAACAAACAGGTCGCTCAGGCACTGCAACAACGGGGATGCAGGATCTCAACTCCAGGGGTCTGGAAATGGTTTAACGCGCAATCCATTCCGGATGACAGTAATCTGCTGGCGCTCAGCCAGCTGTTAGGCGTGCGCGTGGAGTGGCTACAGTTCGGCATGGAAAAACCGGATGTGGCGCTTGCCCGTCAGCGCCTGATCGATCCGCAGCACATGTTCCGCGTCGAAAGCCTGGATATCGGGCAACGCAGCGCACAGGGTATTGTCGCGCGCGACGAACTGGTCGAGACCATTCAGGCAATTGAATACGGTCTGGATGAGGCGCGCGTGCTGTTTAACGGCCGCCCGGCCGAAAATATCCGGCTGATTGCCCTGAACAGTGACTCCATGGCCGGTACTTTTGCTCCGCGCGATCAGCTGTTTGTCGATATCAGCGTGCACCGCTTCGACGGCGACGGCATCTATCTGTTCAATCTCGACAACCAGCTCTACCTCAAGCGGCTGCAGTTACAGCACAAGAAGGTGGCGGTGATCTCCGACAACAAACGCTACGAGACCTGGTACCTGACGCTGGACGAAGCGGCGTCGCTGCAGGTGATTGCCCGCGTCATCATGAGCCAGGCGCGTGACTATCAGATTCTGGGCTGAGCAGCAGTGCGTTAACCGGCAAAAAAATAATCCGGCTGAAATCAAAAATTTAACTGTCGGTAAATAAAAAATTAACTGTCAGTGTTTGCCAATGCATTAGAACCTGTTAATAATTTGACCATAGATGGACGACATCTCTGCTCCCGGATGAGCCCGCTCTTAAACAATTGAGGCGCTGCACAAGCGCGAGACAACCCACCCAAAGTCAGTGAATTTTGGGATGGGGTGGATACGCACTTAGCAGCGTCGTCAGTTGTCCTCTGCTTTCACTCTCCTCTGCTTATACCTGGCCGTTTTTTACGGCCGGGCAAGCCAGTTGCGGGTGATTGCAGAGGGGCCACGGACGTCCCGGTCTGTGCCGAATCGCCGTGCTCACCACCCCATCGCCAAAGACTCATTCACAGGAGGAGTTATGGCGATTATTCAATATGGCAAATCAGTCTTTAGCGGAAACGCGCGCACCCGTCGCCACCGGCGGCGTCAGCCGCTCAGCCGCCTGAAGCGCAGCATCGACAGTGCCCTGGGCCTGGAGTGTGATGAGATCACCCTGCGCACCGCCGAGCGCATCTGCCAGCGGGAAATCCGCTCCCGGGTAGACCGCGCAGTACTGGCGCCTACGCGGCCCTGCAACGACAACCCCAGCTTTGATAACTGCTGTTTGCCCCACGTTCATCTGTACGCCGTGCGTTAATTCTCTGCTGTTTTCCCAGTTCTGAACGGAACGTTTCACCTTTCCTCACTGTTTAGTTGCGCTTGAGCGTTGCGCTTAACGGCTGCCTGTCGCCCGGCGCAACCGATCAGCGAGGTTTATGTGTTGTGGTTATTTGCGCAGCTTTTCATGCCGTTGCGCCCGTCAAAGAGGAACCGTTATGAGCCAAATCATTGCCATTTTGAATTTCGAAGAGGGATACCGCGAAGCGCCTTACCTCGACACGCAGGGGTTTCCCACCGTTGCGGGCGGTATTCGCATCGGGCCGAAAGGCGCGTCGCTCAGCCACTATATCTTCCGCGTGCCGCGCCGCGTTGGCGACGTGTGGAAGCAGTGCATCGTTGAGGGCAAGGTGCAGGAGATGCAGCAGCGCGCGCTGCTGCAGCAGGCACTGAGTCAATGCAATGAAGCGCGCAGCGATGTGCTGATCAGCATGGCCTACCAGATGGGCGTTGACGGTCTGGCGCTGTTTCGCGGCATGCTCACCGCGGTGACGCAACGCGATTTCGACGCGGCGGCGAACGCCATGCTCGACAGCCTGTGGGCGCGGCAAACTGCGGGGCGCGCCCGGCGTCATGCCGAAGTGATGCGCACGGGCACCTACGACATTTATCGGGGGCTGTTATGAACATGCGCTGGCTGTTGTTCGTTATCGCCGTACTGGCGGCCATCATCCTGCTGCTGTTGCTGCAGCGCTTCACCACGCTGGAGTTTGTTAAACACGCGCGCCTGCTGTTTAAAACCTGGTCGGTGTGGCTGGCGTCGCTGGGTTCGATGCTCAGCGCCTGGGTGCAGTCTTTTCCCTCGTCAGCGCTGGATGCGTGGAACGCGCTGCCGGCGGATATCAAAGAGATTCTGCCGCACAACTATCTCGGCCTGATCGGCGCCTTCATGGTGGCGATGGGCGTACTGGCGCAGTTCGTGCGTCAGAAGAACCTGGTGGAGCAGAGAAAAACGCTGGAGGACAAACCATGAGCTTTCTTCTTTCTCAGCTTGCCGGCAGCTGGCACTGGCTGGCGGCGATTGGCGGCGTGATTGCCGCGCTGATTGCCAGCTACGCCGGCGGCAAAAAAATCGGCAAGGTGCAGCAGCAGGCGAAAGCTGATGTTGCGCAGGCCAAAAAGACCGCCGCGCAGGCGGTTGAAGTTAATCAGCAGCAGCAACAGCTGCGTGAGGAGGCCAGACGTGTGGAAACCCGCAACGGTAATCTTGATGACGCTGCTGCTCGTGACAAGCTGCAGCAGTCGAAATACCACCAACCCTGAGGCGCCCGTCGTTATCGACTCCGCCTGTTCGTTATTTTCCCCGATTTACACCCACGGCAATGACGCCGAACGCATGGACATTCGCACCGTGCGCGCCATCAACAACCACAACGATCTCTGGGACCAGCACTGCCGCCCGGCGGCGCACTGACGCTGTTCTCTCGCTTTGTATTGCAAACCTGAAATGCCGAGGAGGCTAAGATGATCGAAGTTAACTCTTTTGCTGAACTGCGTACCACTGTGCCGGCCAAAAACGGCGATCTGGCGTTCCTGCGCCGCTATAACCCGGACTCCACCTTCCGTGGCGGCGGTGATTTCACCGGCTTTATCGGCACCACCACGGCCGCCGATGACGGCGGTACGCTGGCGGTCGGCAATGGCTTTTACTGGAAACGCGTGATCAACGATCCGGCCGACGTCAACGTCTACCACTTCGGCGCGAAAGGGGACGGTTACGCTAACGATACCGACGCCTTTAACCGCATGCTGGCGTGGACGCAGGGCTACAGCGGTAATATCCGTGACCTGCCGGTGCGTTTCCCGGGCGGTAAATTCCTGATTAACCCGATCGACATCAGCGCTACCGAGATCGCCTTTTTTGGTCTGCAGGGGGATGACGTGGAGCTGGGTTCGCTGCCGCGCACCACCATTATCTCCGACAAAAGTGCCAACACGGTGTTCAAAGTGAAGGCGCGGCGGACCGCGATCAAAGGCATTACCTGGCACGGTCAGGCATCGGCCGACGTCACCACCAACACCGGCACCATCACCGCCGAGATGTGCACCAACGTGCAGCCATTCTTCGAAAACACCTGCATCGAAGGCACCACGTTAAATATTTACTGTTTCCGTGCGCAAAACAGCGGCGGCACGGTGATTAAAGCACTGGATACGCTCGACAGTAAATTCGACCAGATCTACTCGCTGTGGACCTATGGCCGGGTGTTTGATATTGGCTGGTCGAACTCGCCAAACGGCAAGTGGGACCACTCAACGGCTATCGAGATCTGCAACTGTAACTTCCAGACCGGCTACGGCGACGCCACGCTGTACATGCCACGCGTGACGCAGGGCATCATGCGTAACGTGTGGATTGAGCACACGCGTAATCCGGGCGATCTGTCGGACGGTGCCTGGAGCATTGATACGCTGAACATTGAGGATTGCGGCACGCCGTTCAATCTCAATAATGCGCGCGTCATCATGCGCCAGATTGGCCTGCAGTCCGGAGCGAAGATCTCGAACGATATGGCCGGCACGCGCTGGCTGTCGACCTTTGACTACGGCTATCGTCGCGAAGAGCATCACGGCACGCTGATCACCGGCTCATTCCGCGCGGGCTATTACAGCGGCCACAAAGTCACCAACAATACCGACACCGATAACTGGTATCGCCTCGGCCAGCTGTTCTTCCCGACGGCGAATCAGCAGTGGGTGATGGAGCTGATTGGTAAAGCCGACGCCACCCAGCCAACCGGAACGGCCGCCTCGCCGGTCAATCTGGCGGGCACCGGGAAAACGTGGATTAACCTGCAGCGGCTGGAAACGGTATGGGCTGACGCCTGCCATATGGGGCAGCCGGCGGTGCTGGATATTCGCTACAGCCGCGTCGGCACTACTTATGCCGTGGTGTGGGTGAAGCTGCGCGCCAACAGCGGCGACACGCTGATTAACCTGAAGACCACCGGTCCGACGCGTTTTGAAGCCGGCTCCTGCTCGCTGTTCCAGCCTGACTTCTCGGTGGTGACGGATACCACCAAAATGGGCACCCTCAAACCGGCGGCGCGCTTTGGCCTGCACAATGGCGTCGCGGGTATTGGGGCTAACGAGAAAGGCGTGCTTACCGTCGCGACGGCAGCAGGTACGCCGACCAATAAAACCACGCCGACGGGCTTTGTGCTGGTCAATATCAACGGTGTCGATCGTAAGCTTCCTTATTACGATTGAGGCCAGCACTTTTTGGCGAGGCTGCGGCCTCGCCTTTTTTTGTGTCTGGCGCGAGTGGTCGCTGTTCGCCGCGGCTTTTCCGCGTCAAAATCGTAAGGCCAGCCCGGCTGATGCTGAAAAACGCAGCACTTAACCGGCACCATCTTGACTCATCCCCCCGATTTTTCTATGTTTACTCCCCGTAGTTCCCGCCTCAATGCCGGTATAGCTCAGTTGGTAGAGCAGCGCATTCGTAATGCGAAGGTCGTAGGTTCGACTCCTATTATCGGCACCACCCCAACTTCCTTAAACGTCCGTAACCATCTATAAAATCTCTAATTTATAACGTTTTTACTGCATCTTAAATCCGTGTTAGTCCATAACCATCCAGTAGAATCCGGTACTGAATGTGTATAGGATTGTGTATATGTTCCTGTTCGGTCTTGGATTCCTATACACATTTCTTTAAACGATATGCAAATTCGACGCGCTGAGCCTGAAGGTAAACCCTATACGCTTAGGGATGGTCAAGGCTTGTCATTGCTTATAGAACCTAATGGGAGCAAGAGCTGGCGGTTTCGTTATAGCTATGCCGGTAAACCCAAAATGATCTCGCTTGGTGTTTACCCAACGATCACCCTTGCCGATGCTCGTACCCGTCGTGATGAAGCTCGAAAACTTGTGGCAGAAGGAAAGAACCCAAGTGAGGTTCGAAAAGAGCAAAAGCTAGCTCTGCAAACAGAGTCAGAGAACGCCTTCGAAAAAATAGCCAGAGAGTGGCATCAGCTTAAATCTGCCAAATGTTCAGCGAGATACGCATCAGACATCATAGAAGCGTTTAAGAACGACATTTTCCCTTATGTCGTAACAAGGCCAGTGGGAGAGATTAAACCGCTAGAGTTGCTGAACGTTCTGCGTAAAATTGAGAAACGTGGTGCGTTGGAGAAAATGCGCAAAGTGCGGCAGCGTTGCTCCGAAGTGTTTCGCTACGCAATTGCAACGGGTAGGGCGGAGTACAATCCTGCGGCTGATCTCTCCAGCGCTCTCGAAGTACACCAATCCAATCATTTTCCATTTCTAAAAGCTGATGAGATACCTGATCTTCTGCGTACCTTAGAGGGATAATCCGGTAGTAATCTTGTCCAGATTGCAACGAAATTACTGATGATTACGGGCGTGACAACCATCGAATTACGTGCGGCATTATGGCAAGAATTTGATCTGGATAACGCTATTTGGGAAATTCCTGCTGAAAGGATGAAAATGCGTAGGCCACATCTTGTGCCATTATCGACTCAAGCGTTAAATTTACTCCATGAACTCAAAGTCATGACAGGGAACTATCGTTATGTTTTTCCGGGGCGGAATGATCCGAACAAGCCTATGAGTGAAGCTAGCGTTGATCAATTAATCAAGCGAATTGGCTATTTTGGGAGAGTTACTGGTCATGGCTTTCGGCATATTTTTTCTACTATCCTTCACGACCATGATTTTGATACTGCTTGGATTGAGCTTCAGTTGGCCCATGTTGACAAAAATCCAATCAGAGGTACTTATAACTATTTTCAATATCTCATTGGTAGAAAAAATGATGTAATGGTATTCTGATTTTATATTCAAGGGATGAAAAGCATATGTTTATTAAGACCCTCTCTGTAAGAAATTTTAGAAATTTTAAGGCAACGTCTCTTTCCTTCAAGAAAGAATGCGTCAATACAATTGTAGGTGAAAACTCATCAGGGAAAACAAATGTCTTTGAGGCGATGAGACTTATACTTGACGATACCTTGCCATATTATAAGCGATATCTTGTAGAAAATGACTTTCATCGAGGGCTAGGCACAGCGTTTGGTCATTGGGTTATAATTAGTTTGGAGTTTGATGAAATAGGTGGGGATGAAGAGTCAGAGTTACTATGCCAATTAAATACTACCGTTAATGGTGGTGGAACAGGGCGAATAACTTATATTTACAGACCGCAGTTTTACATCAGAGAACAACTTTTCAATTTAAATGATATTGAAGATGTTAATGAGCGTAGAGACGCATATGACATACTGAAAGAACAATATTCGATTGATAAGACCACATATGAATCCTTAGTGTTATGTCAAGGCACTGCAGATTTTAGCGATGATAGATTATATTCTCATGTGGTTGGTGATTTTAATGATTTTTTATTCCCTGACCCAAAGTTAGAACGTATTGATTTAATTGGTAATAGACAGCGGGGTTATAATATTCAGGATAATATCAGTTGTACTTATGCCCGTGCTTTGAGAGATGTGGTAAGTGAACTTAAGAATAATCGATTCAATCCATTTCAAAAGCTTTTAGAATATGTTTCTAAAGGGATTGATAATGATGATGCATTGAGCGAAAACATCAAGAACGTGAATGAGAGAATATCATCGGTCGACGAGGTTAAGAGGCTTTCTGAGGGCATATTATTATCAATAACTAATGCTGTTGGTACCACTTACTCGCCAGTTTTGAATGTTACATCTGAATTGCCCTGTGAGCTAAAAGAGTTGGTAAAGGTTCTTCAACTCAAGGCAGGCGACTCTCTTTGTGAAGGATATGTATCAGAACTATCAGAGATGAGTCTTGGTGGCGCTAATTTAATATATTTAGCTTTGAAATTGTATGAGTACGAAGAAGGTATCAGTAAAAACCTCTTAGCTAATTTTTTAATAATTGAAGAGCCTGAAGCTCATATTCATACGCACATACAAAAATCTTTATTTAGCAATCTGAAAAATAATAAAACGCAAGTTTTTATATCTACTCATTCAACTCATATATCATCAGTGTCAAATATATCCACTACAAATGTGCTTGTAAAAAATGGTCTTGAAACAATTTCTTGCTCTCCCTCTAACGGATTGGAAAAAGAAAAAATCAATCGCATTGAAAGATTCCTTGATGCCATAAGAACAGATGTTCTCTTTGCCAAGAATGTTATCCTAATTGAAGGTGATGCTGAAGAAATATTAATACCTCATCTCGTAAAAAATAGTTTCGGGATTACACTTGACGAACTTGGTATATCCTTGATATCTGTGCGGGGGACTGGGTTTGAATTACTATCATCTTTATTTCACTCAGATCGCATTAAAAAGAAATGTACAATTTTGACCGATGATGATATAAATTTGTATGGAGATAATAAGCCTGAGTATTTATCTCAAGATGATTATAATAAAGCTGTAAACTCAGCAGAGTCTGGTATCGCTCGTAAAGTAATCCTGGATGAAATAGTCAGAAATAACGCTTTTATTCGTGCCTATTTTTCAAAGTATACTTTCGAAATTGATTTAGTGCTATCAGGGGCCGTAAGATACTTTGATGCGATAGCCTCTGAATCATTTGAGAAAAAAGCATATTACACTCCATACCAAGAAGCATTCCAATCCTCTGATAGACAAAAAATAGGCTGCTACGCTTTAAAGTTAGCTAATAAGCATAAAAAAGGTTGGTTTGCAATGATGCTTGTTGACAAGCTTGATTCAGATTTTCCTATCCCTAAGGCACTCTGTCAGTCGTTAGGGTTCACTGGTGATTTTAATAAATTCACTCTAGCGAAGATGGTTCGATATCGTTGTGAGGTTATTAAGAATCAAGATGGGTCTGATTTATTAAATAGTAAATTGGGACAGGATGATTTAGCATTTGTTATAGATAACATAGATGCTGCTTTGGACGTATTTAAAACACATTACCCTAACGATCCTTTAACTTCTTTGCTTGAGGTTCATCATGGATGATCAAAAGAGACAATTAATTAAGATTAAAGACAATCTATTGGTCAGCGCCTGCCCTGGGGCTGGTAAAACAAAACTATTGATTGGTATGTTAGAGGATAATTTATATCGAAATCAAGGTTTTCGTTGGCATGTTGTGTTAACTCACACTAACGCAGCAGCTGATGAGATCTCTAGCAGGATAGATAATCTAAGTATAGAGGTAGATAGAGTTTGGTGCGGAACTATTCATTCTTTTCTGTTAGAATGGGTTGTTAAAAAATATGCTGGCGCTATATCAAGATTAAAAGATGGATTTTCTTTACTTTCAGAATATAAACAAAGAAAAATAATCCAGAACATAGAAAGTGATAAAAAGCTAGGAGTAAGAATACGTTATAATTGTGATGAGAACGGTAACGCATTTGTGGAACCTTATTGCCATTCGTTAGATGATAAGCACAAAGAGTTGCTTGTAATTCAGGAGTATAATACCTTCAAGGAAAACAATAGATTTATTGATTTTGACGATATTATTAAGCTTGGCGTGGAGTTCCTTGAAAACAATCAAAGTATATGTGAGCATCTTTCTAAGTTAATTGGTAATATTTATTTGGATGAATCACAAGATACAAGTCTGGTTCAGCTTAAAGCATTGTCATATATAACTAGGTATAATCGCGTCTCAGTATTTATTGTTGGTGATAATGACCAGGCCATTTATCAAGATCTTGGCGTTTCTATAAAGGATAAAGATATAATTAAATCTGAGCTGCAGTTATCTGAATTAAAGCATGAAACTTTGTCTGGTTGCTATCGATCTTCTGAATTACTGGTTAAATATTATAAGAAATATTCTGCTTCGCGAAATGATGTTACTTCTCTGCGCGAAGAATTTGAGGGGAAGTCTCCAATAATCAAAGATATTTCTAAAGATGAATTACCACAAAGGGTGTTTAATTTAATAAATCAATACCACTCAAAATATAATAGCGTTTCCGGTATTGCTATTATAGGGCCTGATAAGTACTATCTTATGGCGCTAATAAATGCTTTATATGACCTCTCAGAAAACTTCGTTTATGATTTTCAATCAACAAATCCCCTATATTGTGCTAGGAATACTGTATTTTACGAATTGATAAGTTTGGTTGTTTTGGATGTAAATGTTATTAACTACCAAAGAAGAAGTTCTCTTGCAAGGAAAATTGTTGACTCTGTTCCTGAATTGAGTCATTTGACGCCATTACAGCTTAAGCGTGATTTAAAGGAGTTTCAGTCACTAAAAAATAATTTTATATTATGGTTTAGGGAGTTATATGAGTTTTTAGAAATGAAGTATCAAAAATCCATTAAGCTTGAGACAGATTACAAAATATGTAATGCAGCGGCTTCTGTGGCAAAAGTCAGGGCTGGTATGGGCGCAATTAGTAAGATGATTAACAAAGAAAAAAATGTTGTCTCTGTATCTACTATACATGGTTCGAAGGGTGAGGAATATGATTATGTAATCTCTATTGGGTATCATGATCAGGTGGTGCCTCATCAATCATCTTTTGAAAAAGGAAGTGAATATGCTCGCGATATTGCTAATAGATTAATGTACGTAGCTTTTTCTAGAGCTAAGGATTATATGAATATATTTATAGATGATCGAAGAAAAGTTAGTCCTTTCTTTATTAGAGAACCTGACTAAATATATTAGAATAAGACACTTGGGTTGTAAAAATGCCAGCAGGT
>NZ_SDFT01000153.1:0-31415 GCF_004916815.1 Pantoea sp. R102 | reverse complement strand
CCGCAAATCAGCCCGCCGGTACAGCGCGTTACGGCTTCGCCTTCCACACGCTCTACGTCAGAACCGCACACCGGACAGTGGCTGGGAAACACAATCTCGCGCGCATCCGCCGGACGCTCAGATTCCACCACGTTGACCACCTGCGGAATCACGTCACCCGCGCGACGAATCACCACTTTGTCACCGATACGCAGCCCCAGCCGGGCGATTTCATCGGCGTTGTGCAGCGTCGCATTACTGACTATCACACCCGCGACCTGCACCGGTTCGAGGCGCGCCACCGGCGTAATCGCGCCGGTACGTCCAACCTGAAACTCGACGTCGCGCACCACCGTCATCTGCTCCTGCGCCGGGAACTTGAATGCCACCGCCCAGCGCGGTGCGCGCGCCACAAAGCCCAGCTGCTCCTGCAGCGCCTGCGAATCGACTTTGATCACCACGCCGTCAATATCAAAGCCGAGTGACGGACGGTCCTGCTCAACCTGACGATAAAACGCCAGCACTTCATCCGCGGTGTGCACCAGACGAATCCGCTCGCTGACCGGTAATCCCCAGGCCTTAAACTGTTGCAGACGCTGCCAGTGGCTGGCAGGCATTTCGCCGCCCTTCAGCAGGCCGAAACCGTAGCAGAAGAAGGTCAGCGGACGTTTCGCGGTGATACGCGGATCGAGCTGGCGCAGCGAGCCGGCCGCCGCATTACGCGGGTTGGCAAACACTTTGCCGCCGGTGCGTCGCGCTTCCTCATTCAGCTTCTCAAAGCCGCTTTCAGTCATGAATACTTCGCCGCGCACTTCTACCCGCGCCGGAATATTGTCGCCGTGCAGGCGCAGCGGAATGGCGTGAATGGTGCGCACGTTCGCCGTGATGTTTTCGCCGGTGGTGCCATCGCCGCGCGTGGCGGCACGCACCAGCAGGCCGTTTTCATACAGTAAACTTACCGCCAGACCATCCAGCTTCAGCTCACAGCAATAGGTGAGATCGTCAGTGCTTTTCAGGCGATCCTGCACGCGCTTATTGAAGGCAAGAAATCCGGCTTCATCAAAGGTGTTATCAAGCGACAGCATCGGCACTTCATGGCGCACCTGTTCAAAGGTGGCAAGCGGTGCCGCGCCCACGCGCTGGGTGGGAGAATCCGGGGTGATTAAATCGGGATGCGCGCTCTCCAGCTCACGCAGTTCGCGCATCAATCGGTCATATTCTGCATCCGGGATTTCCGGCGTATCCATCACGTGATAGAGGTATTCGTGGTGGCGTAACGTGGTGCGCAGCGCGGTGATCTGCTCCTGAACCGATGTCATATTCTCTCGTCCGATAAAAAACCCCCGGCAAGCGGGGGTTATTTAGTTAAAAGGTGATACTGCTGGCGGCGTTTAGCCAATAACCTCGCGGATGCGTGCTTTGTAGGTTTCCAGCTTTTGTGGTGTCATCATGCGACGCTCATCATCCAGCACCACGCCACCGACATCATCGGCGATGCGCTGTGCCGATTGCAGCATCAGCTTAAAGTTCTGATTGGCGTCACCGTAGGACGGCACCATCATAAAGATTGAGACGCCCGGCGTGGTGAAATCGCCCATTTCATCCGGATTGAACGAACCCGGTTTGACCATGTTCGCCAGGCTGAACAGCACCGGACCGCTGCCAGCCGGGCTGAGATGGCGATGGAAAATGTTCATTTCACCAAACTGGAAGCCAGCCTGCAGAATGCCCTGCAGCAGCGCTTCACCGTTCAGTGCGCCACCGGCATGCGCGGCAACGTGCAACACCAGCACCGCTTCTTTTTTACTGCCCGGCGCAGCGGGCTGCGGTTGCGGTGCAGCTTCCTGCACAGGCGCAGGTTCAGGTTGTTTAACCTCCGGCTCGGCGGCGGTAAACTCCGGAGCCGGCTGGGTGGCGGACAGCGGTTCATTATCCAGCAGCGGATCGGCCTGAATCGCTTGTGGCTGCGGCACGGGCTGCGCTACCGACGCCTGCGGTTGTGGCGCAGGTGCAGGCTGACGTACCGGCTCATCGTCCAGCAGCGGATCGCCGCTTAACGGCGTTTCCTGCCGTGGGAACGGCTGACGCACCGGTTCCGGCGCACGCGGAGCAGCAGGTTTGGTGACCGGCGCATCGAACTGCGGCTCGTCTTCGGCATCACGCTGACGACGCACGCGTACTTCGCCGACGCCATCGTCTTCGCTGTTCAGCAGATCATCGTCATCCGCTTCTTCACGCTGTTTCAGACGTTTGTGCGGGCGATCGCGAAACACGGAAGAGCGCTCTTTACGGCTGGTCCACAGTCCGTGAAGAAGCAGCGCTATTATGGCGATCGCGCCAACAACGATTAATATCAGACGCAAATCCTGCATCATTGTATTCTCTGTTGTTCCAATACCTTGCCACCACGGCAAACTTTATCCTCTAACTGTATTTGCCCAGCTACACAAGTGCAAGTCTGTGCAGTATTTTCTGACAAATAAGATAGCTGCCCCACGCTTTTTTGCTGTTTTTTCGCGCAAAGTGCGCCTGTCACCGATAAAAAGCCAGGTTATGATGTTGGCGCCGCTACATAAAGGAGAAAGGCTCGCTATGCCCGCTGAGAATTCGGTCTCATCCATGAATGGTATTCATTATTTTGCCCAGGGCTGGAAACTGGTGCGTCTGCCCGGTATCCGCCGCTACGTCATCATCCCGCTGCTGGTGAACATTGTGCTGCTGGGCGGTGCGTTTATCTGGCTGTTTCAGCGCCTCGGCCAGTGGATTCCACAGCTGATGTCGCACGTGCCGGACTGGCTGCAGTGGCTGAGCTATCTGCTGTGGCCGCTGTCGGTAATTTCGATTGTGCTGGTATTCAGCTATTTCTTCTCCACCATCGCCAACTGGATTGCCGCGCCGTTTTGCGGCCTGCTGGCGGAGCAGCTGGAAGGACGTCTGACCGGAAAACCCCTGCCGGACAGTGGCTGGCTCGGCATGATGAAAGACATCCCGCGCATCATGAAGCGCGAGTTACAGAAGCTCGGCTACTATTTGCCGCGCGCACTGGGCCTGCTGCTGCTCTATTTTATCCCCGGCTTTGGCCAGACCGTGGCGCCGGTGTTGTGGTTTCTGTTTAGCGCCTGGATGCTATCGATACAATATTGCGACTATCCGTTCGACAACCACAAAGTCAGTTTTCCTCAGATGCGTAACGCGCTGCGTCAGCATAAAACCGCCAATATGCAGTTTGGCGCGCTGGTCAGTCTGTTCACCATGATTCCGGTCCTCAATCTCGCCATCATGCCGGTCGCGGTATGCGGCGCGACCGCCATGTGGGTCGATCGCTACCGCAGCCAGCATGCACGTCATCTATAATGCATCAAAAAGCCTTATGCATTTTTGCATCAGGCTTATGGTCGCAGGCTATATAGATATACGATTTCTTTCCTTCCGCCGGGGGTCAGAACAGGTATGCTCTGAGGGTTCCCAATATTTCATACAGTTAAGGACGGGCTATGAGTAAAATCTATGAAGACAACTCTCTGACAATTGGTCATACGCCGCTGGTTCGACTGAACCGCATCGGTAATGGACGCATTCTGGCGAAGGTCGAGTCGCGTAACCCGAGCTTCAGCGTTAAATGCCGTATCGGTGCCAATATGATTTGGGACGCAGAAAAACGCGGTATTCTGAAACCGGGCGTTGAGCTGGTAGAGCCAACCAGCGGCAACACCGGCATTGCGCTGGCCTATGTCGCTGCTGCGCGCGGCTACAAGCTGACGCTGACCATGCCTGAGACCATGTCGATTGAACGTCGCAAGCTGCTGAAAGCGCTGGGCGCCAATCTGGTGCTGACCGAAGGGCCAAAAGGCATGAAGGGCGCCATCGCTAAAGCAGAAGAGATTGTTGCCAGCGATCCGGACAAATATGTGCTGCTGCAGCAGTTCAGCAACCCGGCCAACCCGGAGATTCACGAAAAGACCACTGGCCCGGAGATCTGGGAAGACACTGACGGCGCCGTAGACGTTTTCATTGCCGGCGTGGGCACCGGCGGTACGCTGACCGGCGTGAGCCGCTACATCAAGAACACCAAAGGCAAGCAGGATTTGATCACCGTGGCCGTTGAGCCTACAGATTCCCCGGTCATCGCGCAGGCGCTGGCGGGAGAAGAGATCAAACCGGGCCCGCACAAGATTCAGGGCATCGGTGCCGGTTTTATTCCGGGCAACCTTGACCTGAAACTGATTGACCGCGTGGTGGCCATCACCAATGAAGAAGCGATCAGCACCGCGCGTCAGCTGATGGAAGAGGAAGGCATTCTGGCCGGTATCTCTTCCGGTGCAGCGGTGGCGGCTGCCCTTAAGCTGCAGGAAGATGAAGCCTTCGCCAATAAAAATATCGTGGTGATTCTGCCCTCTTCCGGCGAACGCTATCTCAGTACCGCACTGTTTGCCGATCTGTTCACCGAAAAAGAGCTGCAACAGTAAACGACAGAGTCTGAAAATCATGAAAAAAGCACCCAAATGGGTGCTTTTTTGTGGCGCAGATCTCACTTTTACCACCGGGCAGATTGATTTCAGTGATGCGGCTCTGGTATTTAAGCAGCCAATTATTTCGGTGCCTGAAATTAATCTGCCTTTGAAGTGGATCAAGCTGAATCGATTTACTGATTTGGTGAAACGGCGAATCACGGCATAATCAGCAGAGTGACGTATTGCAGCAGTTTTGATCCGTCATCGAAAAAATGACTTTTTCATTCAAGCGCATTTTTTGGTCAGCGTGATGCCGTACCAGCGCACCTACACAGGCTAAAGTTACGGCTCCAGGCTAGACTTTAGATCCATAACACCAAACCTGATAAAGTTGGGGAAATAGAATGTTCCAGCAAGAAGTTACCATTACCGCACCTAACGGCCTCCATACCCGTCCTGCAGCTCAGTTCGTGAAAGAAGCGAAGGCTTTCCAGTCTGAAATCACCGTTACTTCTAACGGCAAATCTGCCAGCGCGAAAAGCCTGTTCAAACTGCAGACTCTGGGTCTGACTCAGGGTACGGTTGTTACGCTTTCTGCAGAAGGTGAAGACGAGCAGCAGGCGGTTGAGCATCTGGTCAAACTGATGGCTGAACTGGAGTAATTCCGCTCCGGCAAGCCATTAAACCGACTCCTTTGCCCCATTGAGTGCAATTATGTTGATCGCGGACAACCTGTCCGCGTTATTGCTTCCTTAGAGTACTGCTCCGCGACAGTGGCAACGCATTGGGTCAATGAGCCATCGTGATTAAAAGGTAGGGTTATGATTTCAGGCATTTTAGCATCACCGGGTATCGCTTTCGGCAAAGCACTGCTGCTGAAGGAAGACGAGATCGTCATCAGCCGTAAAAAGATTACTGACGACCAGGTTGAGCAGGAAGTTCAGCGCTTCCTCGACGGTCGCAGCAAAGCAGCCGGGCAGCTTGAAGCCATCCGTGTGAAAGCCGGTGAAACCTTCGGTGAAGAGAAAGCGGCGATCTTTGAAGGTCACATCATGCTGCTCGAAGACGAAGAGCTTGAGCAGGAAATCATCGACCTGATTAAAAAAGATCACGTAACCGCTGACGCCGCCGCCCACTCTGTGGTTGACGGCCAGGCGAAAGCGCTGGAAGAGCTCGACGACGAATATCTGAAAGAGCGCGCGGCTGACGTACGTGACATCGGCAAGCGTCTGCTGCAGAACATTCTGGGTCTGCATATCGTTGACCTGAGCGCCATTGCTGACGAATCCATTCTGGTGGCTAAAGATCTGACGCCATCCGAAACCGCACAGCTGAACCTGAAAAAGGTGCTGGGCTTTATTACCGATCTGGGTGGCCGTACTTCACACACCTCGATCATGGCGCGTTCGCTGGAGCTGCCAGCAATTGTCGGCACCGGCAACGTGACCGCTACCGTGAAAAACGGTGATTTCCTGATTATCGATGGCGTGAACAACAAGATTTACGTCAATCCGACCGATGACGTGCAGGAAGAGCTGAAAGCGATTCAGACGCAGTATCTGTCTGAGAAGCACGAGCTGGCGAAACTGAAAGATCTGCCAGCGATTACGCTGGACGGCCACCAGGTTGAAGTGTGCGCCAACATCGGTACCGTGCGTGATGTCGCCGGTGCTGAGCGCAACGGCGCGGAAGGTGTTGGTCTGTACCGTACTGAATTCCTGTTTATGGACCGCGATTCGCTGCCAAGCGAAGAAGAGCAGTTCCAGGCTTACAAAGCCGTGGCGGAAGCGATGGGTTCCCAGGCCGTGATCGTGCGTACCATGGACATTGGCGGCGACAAAGATCTGCCGTACATGAACCTGCCAAAAGAAGAGAACCCGTTCCTCGGCTGGCGTGCGATTCGTATCGCCATGGACCGCAAAGAGATTCTGCATGCCCAGCTGCGCGCCATTCTGCGTGCGTCTTCTTTCGGCAAACTGCGCATCATGTTCCCGATGATCATTTCGGTTGAAGAAGTGCGCTTCCTGAAGGCTGAGCTGGAGATGCTGAAGGCACAGCTGCGTGAAGAAGGTAAAGCCTTTGATGAGTCCATTGAAGTGGGCATCATGGTGGAAACCCCGGCTTCCGCAGTGATTGCCCGCCATCTGGCGAAAGAAGTCGACTTCTTTAGTATTGGGACAAATGACCTGACGCAGTATACTCTGGCGGTCGATCGTGGTAATGATTTGATTTCACACCTCTATAACCCAATGACGCCATCTGTACTGGGCCTCATTAAGCAAGTGATCGACGCATCACATGCCGAAGGGAAATGGACCGGCATGTGTGGTGAGCTGGCTGGTGATGAACGTGCTACACTACTGTTACTGGGAATGGGGCTGGACGAATTCAGCATGAGTGCCATTTCAATCCCAAGCATCAAGAAGATCATTCGCAATACCAATTTCGAAGATGCGAAGGCACTGGCAGAGCAGGCTCTGGCTCAACCCACAGCGGAAGATTTGATGAACCTGGTGAACAAGTTCATCAAAGAAAAAACGCTCTGCTGATCCACGAGACGCTGGCCCCAAATTACTGCTTAGGAGAAGATCATGGGTTTGTTTTCTAAACTTTTTGGCGATAAATCAGAGAGCGCGTCAGGGACTATCGATATCGTTGCGCCTCTGTCAGGCGAAATCGTGAATATCGAAGACGTACCTGATGTGGTATTCGCAGAGAAAATCGTCGGTGATGGTATCGCCATCAAACCTACTGGCAACAAAATGGTTGCACCAGTGGATGGTACTATCGGCAAGATTTTCGAAACCAACCACGCGTTTTCTATCGAGTCTGATAACGGCATCGAACTGTTCGTGCACTTCGGTATCGACACGGTAGAACTGAAAGGTGAAGGCTTCAAACGCATCGCTGAAGAAGGCCAGAAAGTGAAAAAAGGCGATGTGGTGATCGAGTTTGATCTGCCGCTGCTGGAAGAGAAAGCCAAATCCACGCTGACCCCGGTCGTGATCTCGAATATGGATGAGATCAAAGACCTGGTGAAACTCTCCGGTCAGGTTACCGTGGGCGAAACGCCGGTTATCCGCATCAGGAAGTAAACCGCGCTGATTGCGTGAAAACGGCACCCAATGGGTGCCGTTTTTGTTTGCCCGTTGTTAACCGAGCTCTGCCATTCGTTGCGGTCGGTCAGCGTGGCGGGGCAGATCGTAAAGACGGCATAAACCATCCCTGGGCCTCGGCCCGCGCCGTCCATGGCGCGGGACGCTTTACTCCTCTGCCCCGCCACGCCGACCGCCTGATGCTTCGGTGTACGCGGTTAGATTACGCCTGCTTCCAGCGCGGCAGCCGCAGCGTCACTTCCAGCCCGCCTTCCGGACGGTTCACTGCCTCAACTTCGCCGTGATGTGCCAGAACCACTTTGCGCACGATCGACAGCCCCAGCCCGTAGCCTTTGCCCATCAGCGGCGAATTCACCCGAACGAACGGATCGAAGATACTCGACAGCTTCTCATCATCCACGCCCGGCCCCTGATCGCGCACGCGAATCGCCAGCCACTGATTCTCCGCCTGCAACTGCACGCTGATATGCTGCCCCTGATGTGAGAAACGCAGCGCGTTGCGCAGCACATTCTCTACGCCGCGGCGGATCAGCTCAGCATTACCGCGCACGGTGTAATCCGCGTTCTCATCCACCAGAAAATCTACGTGCACACCGGGGATCTGCGCTTCGTAGCGCACATCGGTTACCACCGCATGCAGCAGGCCGGTCAGGTCAAAATACTGCTCGCCAGGCATGCTCTCATGCTCAGCGCGCGATAGCGTCAGCAGTTCGCCGATCATCTTATCCAGACGGCGCGCCTCCTCGTCGATGCGATTCAGTGAGGATGCTACCGACTCCGGCGTCTGGCGCGCCAGACCGGTGGCTAATTGCAGGCGCGCCAGCGGGGAGCGCAGCTCGTGGGAGATATCGTGCAGCAGCTCCTCACGCGCTTTCACCAGCGTATCCAGCCGCTCCACCATCGCATCAAAATCCTGGGCCACAATCGACAGCTCATCATGGCGGCGGCGCATCACCGGATAGAGCCGCACCGACAAATCACCGCGCGACACGCGGGCAAACCCCTCCCGCAGCTGACGCATTGGTCGCGTCAGGTTCCACGCCAGCAGCAGACTAAACAGCAGCCCCAGCGCGCCGGCAAAGGTAAACATCGGCTCGGGGATATTCAGAATACGACGCGGGCCTCCGCCGCCCATTGAACTGTCTTCACGCAGCCCTTTGACGTCATAGCGCAGTTCGTACTCTTTACCGTCAGAGCCCTTCACCCAGCGCACAATCACCTGCGGAAACGGGCCGTGAAACGGCTGATTAAAGGTCTCCGGCGGCGCATTGTCCGGCGTAGTGGCCGGTCTGGCGTGCTGAATCACCGAGAAAAACTGGCGATCGTTCGGCTCCCAGTCGGCCATCATATCGTCAAGCGAGCTGGGGCCGCCGCGCTCCAGTACCGACACCGCTGAAGCCATTTGCAGATTAACGATTCGACGTACCGCCACAATCTCCGGCGGCTCGTGACGGTTTCCTGACAAGGTAAAGCCCAGCCACAGCAGCTGGCTGATAATCACAAACACAATCCAGAAGCCCAGCAGAATCTTCCAGAACATGCGGCCACGGTAGCTGTGTTTCATCGAATGCGATAACCAATGCTGCGCACGGTTTCAATATTCACGCTGTCTGCGGTCAGCGCAGCCAGCTTCTGGCGGATGTTGCTGATGTGCACATCCACGCTGCGATCGTAAGCTTCACGCGGACGGCCCAGCCCCTTCTCCGACAGCTCATCTTTGGACACCACGCGGTCCGGTGCGCGCAGCAGCAGATCCAGCAGATTGAACTCCGACGCGGTGAGATCAAAAGCTTTGCCCTGCCACTCCGTGATACGCGTGGCCGGGTTCAGGCTGAGATCGCCCCAGCGCAGGACCTCTTTCTTATCCGGCACCGGTGCCTGATCTTCAAAGCGACGCAGCACCGCGCGCAGACGCGCCACCAGCTCGCGCGGATAGCAGGGTTTGGGCACATAGTCATCCGCGCCCATCTCCAGGCCGATAACGCGATCGATATTGTCGCCCTTCGCCGTCAGCATAATCACCGGCAGGCGGCTGTTCTGCCGCACCTGACGCAGCACATCAATACCGCTCATATCCGGCAGCATGATGTCGAGAATCATCGCGGTGTAGTGTCCGGATAATGCCCCTTCAATCCCGGCGCTGCCGGTCAGCACCAGCTGGGTTTCAAAACCTTCGGCAATCAGGTACTGGCTCAGCATGGTGCCAAGTTCAACATCGTCATCAACAAGCAGGATTTTCATCTTTTTCTCTCGACCAAAATTGCCGCTATTTTGTCCTGAGTGCCGCGGGAAAGCAGCCGGTTTTACGCGATCCTTACAGTGAGCGCGTCAGAACATGCTTAGGGAGACTATAGACAAAAATGGCCCGTACGCCGCGTCACAGGGCGCACGAAGCCAGAAACAGGCGGGGGGAACTAGCGGTGAAAAACACCGGTGGAAAGATAGCGATCGCCGCGATCGCAGACAATGGCGACAACCACACTGCCCGGCTGCGCCGTCGCGATGCGCAATGCGCCAGCCACTGACCCACCTGAACTGACGCCGCAGAAAATGCCTTCGCGCTGCGCCAGCGCGCGCATGGTCTCTTCTGCCTCCTGCTGCGCCATATCTATCACTTCATCCACCAGTTCCGGACGATAAATCCCCGGCAGATAGGCCGCCGGCCAGCGACGAATACCGGGAATACTGCTGCCCTCCTGCGGCTGCAAACCAATCACTTTCACCGCCGGGGCAAACTCTTTCAGATAGCGCCCGACGCCGCTGATGGTGCCGGTGGTGCCCATGCTGGAGACAAAATGCGTCATACGACCGTGGCTTTGCTGCCAGATCTCCGGACCGGTGGTGAGATAATGGCCGAGCGGGTTGTCGGGATTATTAAACTGATCCAGCACCTTACCTTCGCCACGCTGCGCCATGACCTGCGCCAGATCGCGCGCGCCCTCCATGCCCTGCTCGCGTGTCACCAAAACCAGCTCAGCCCCGTAGGCGCGCATCGCATCCTGACGCTCCTGGCTCATGTTCTCCGGCATCAGCAGGCGTAACCGGTAGCCTTTCAGCGCGGCAATCATCGCCAGCGCAATGCCGGTATTGCCGCTGGTGGCCTCAATCAGCGTGTCGCCGGGCTGGATTTCGCCCCGCAACTCAGCGTGGTGGATCATCGACCAGGCCGCGCGATCTTTCACCGAACCTGCCGGATTGTTGCCTTCCAGCTTGAGCCAGATTTCGCTGCCGTTATCCGGCGTCAGGCGCTGCAACTTAATCAGCGGCGTTTTGCCGATGGTATTTTCCAGAGTGGTCACGGTGTCATTCCAGCCGAAAGGAGTACCAATAAATCGGGCGGGAAAATCCCGCCCGAAGGAGTGACAAAAATATCAGGCGCTTTCGGCAAAGGCAACCGGGCGCAGCGGCGTGGTGCCCTGGTAGATACGTGCCTGTTGCAGACCAACAAACAGCCGTTCGCCGCGGATCGGCGCCGTCTGTTCACCGGCGAATACCACCGAGATTGGCTCGCTCTGCCAGCCGACGGGCTGAACCACCAGCTGCCAGAAGTGGCCACGCGGACTGATCTCCAGCACCTGCACCGGTAACGGTGTCTCCAGGCTACTCTGGCGTGACACGTCCACTTCCCACGGACGCAGGAACAGCTCCACGTCACCCTGATGCGCTGGCGTATAGCCCAGCGGCCAGCGATGCGCGCCCACATGAAACTGCGAGCCGTGCACTTCGCCGTCAAAGCGGTTCACTTCGCCGAGGAACTCCAGCACAAAGCGGGTGGCGGGTTCGCGCCACACGTCATCCGGTGCGCCCACCTGCTCAATATTGCCCTGACTCATTACCACCACGCTATCCGCCACTTCCATCGCTTCTTCCTGGTCGTGGGTCACAAACACGCTGGTAAATTTCAGCTCTTCATGCAGCTGACGCAGCCAGCGGCGCAGCTCTTTACGCACCTGGGCATCCAGCGCGCCAAAGGGTTCGTCCAGCAGCAGAATCTGCGGCTCAACCGCCAGCGCACGCGCCAGCGCCACGCGCTGTTTCTGCCCACCGGAGAGCTGTGCCGGGTAGCGGTTGGCCAGATGTGCCAGCTGCACCATCTCCAGCAGACGGGTAACGCGCTGCTTAATTTCGGCACTGTTCGGACGCTCGCGGCGCGGCAACACCGTCAGACCAAAGGCGATGTTGTCGAACACCGTCATATGGCGGAACAGCGCATAGTGCTGAAACACAAAGCCGACCTGACGATCGCGTGCGTGCGTGCGGCTGACG
This sequence comes from Pantoea sp. R102, assembly GCF_004916815.1. Classification (NCBI taxonomy): domain Bacteria; kingdom Pseudomonadati; phylum Pseudomonadota; class Gammaproteobacteria; order Enterobacterales; family Erwiniaceae; genus Pantoea; species Pantoea sp. R102. The sequence continues at coordinate 19,603 of NZ_SDFT01000153.1, read as the reverse complement.
TCTTTGCCATGAAAATGGATCTGCCCGCTGTTCTGGTGCTCCAGCCCGGCGATAATGCGCAGCAGCGTGGTTTTACCTGAACCGGACGGTCCGAGCAGCGCCACCATCTTGCCGGAAGGAATATCCAGAGAGATATCGTTCAGCACCGGCGTGCGGCCAAATGCTTTATTAATGTGTTTAATCTCAATGCTCATGATTTTCCTCCTGTTGGCGCTTCTGCTGATGCTCTAATCGCCACTGCACCACGCTTTTCAGAAACAGCGTCACAATTGCCATCAGGGTCAGCAGCGCGGCGGCGGTAAAAGCGCCCACGGTGTTGTAATCCTGATGCAGTAATTCAACCTGTAAAGGTAAGGTATAGGTTTCGCCGCGAATCGAGCCGGACACTACCGATACCGCACCAAATTCGCCGATGGCGCGCGCGTTGGTCAGCACCACGCCGTACAGCAGCGCCCAGCGAATGTTTGGCAGCGTCACGCGGCGGAACATCTGCCAGCCAGACGCGCCCAGCAGCACGGCGGCTTCATCTTCGTGGCTGCCCTGGCTCAGCATCACCGGCACCAGCTCGCGCACCACAAACGGACAGGTAACGAAAATCGTCGCCAGCACCATACCCGGCCAGGCAAACATCACCTGGATGTTGTGCGCATCAAGCCAGCCGCCAGCCGGGCCGTTCACGCCCCAGAACAGCAGATACATCAGACCGGCCACCACCGGCGACACGGCAAACGGAATATCGAACAGGGTCAGCAGCAGCTGGCGACCGGGGAAAGTAAAGCGCGTCACCAGCCAGGCCAGCAGCGTGCCGAACACCAGGTTAACCGGCACGGTAATCAGCGCCACCAGCACCGTCAGCCAGATAGCATGCAGCATGTCACCATCCTGCAGGTTGCTAAAAGCCTTGCCGATGCCCTGCCCCAGCGCCTCCCAGAAGATGGAGACCATCGGCACCACCAGCAGGCCAATCGATACCAGCACGCCAATGCCGATCAGCAGCCATTTGCCCCAGTTCACCGGCTGACGCTCGGCATGATTGATCTGTGAAATCTCAGCCATCAGTGACCTCCCAGACGGCGGCCAAAGCGGCTCTGCAGGGTGTTAATCGCAAACAGCAGCAGCAACGACGCCGCGAGGATCACCGAAGCGATGGCGCTGGCGGCCGGATAATCAAACTCCTGCAGGCGAACAAAAATCATCAGCGAGGTCACTTCAGTTTTCCAGGCGATGTTACCGGCGATAAAGATCACCGCGCCAAATTCACCGAGGCTGCGGGTAAACGACAGCGCGGTCCCGGCCAGCAGCGCCGGCGCGACTTCCGGCAGCACCACGCGCCGGAAACTCTGCCACGGCGTGGCACCGAGGGTTTCCGCCGCTTCCTCATACTCCGGGCCTAACTCTTCCAGCACCGGCTGCACGGTACGCACCACAAACGGAATGCTGGTGAAAGCCATCGCCACCGCGATACCGAGCCAGGTGTAAGACACTTTGATATCAAAATGTGCCAGCCACTGACCGTACCAGCCGTTAACCGAAAACAGCCCGGCCAGCGTCAGACCGGCCACCGCCGTCGGCAGCGCAAACGGCAGGTCTATCAGGCCATCCAGCAGCGTACGGCCGGGAAAGCGATAGCGGGTCAGGATCCACGCCATCAACATGCCAAACACCGCGTTAAACAGCGAGGCCACGCCCGCTGACAGCAGCGTGACTTTATACGCCGCCACCAGTTGCGGATTGCTGATCACCTGCCAGTACTGCGCCAGCGTCATCTGCGACAGCTGCATCAGCAGCGCGCTGATCGGCAGCAGCAGAATCAGACAGGTAAACAGCAGGCTGGTGCCGAGGCTGAGGCCAAAGCCGGGCAGAACGCGTTTCTGTGCAGAAGCCAACATCAGCCGCGCCCCGCTGCCAGTAATTTATCCAGCTCACCGCCGCTGGCGAAGTGGGTTTTCATCACCTGTGGCCAGCCGCCAAACGCGTCATTAACATTGAACAGCGCAGTCTGCGGGAAGCGATCTTTCTGCTCCGCCATCAGCTGCGGGTTGTTCACGCGATAGTAAAAGCCGGTGATGATTTTCTGCGCCTGCGGCGTGTAGAGGTAGTTAAGATAGGCTTTCGCCGCTTCCGCCGTCCCGTTGTGTTCGACGTTCTTATCGACCCACGCGACCGGGAATTCAGCAAGGATGTTGGTTTTCGGCACAATCACTTCGTATTGGTCTTTACCGTACTGGTTACGGATATTGTTCACTTCCGATTCAAAGCTGATCAGCACATCACCCAGTCCGCGCTCGGCAAAAGTGGTGGTGGCACCACGGCCGCCGGTATCAAACACTTCGACGTTCTTCAGGAACTTCGTCATAAACGCTTCGGTTTTGGCCTGATCTTTGCCATCCGCCTGGTCGGCAGCGCCCCACGCGGCCAGATAGGTGTAACGGCCGTTACCGGAGGTTTTCGGATTCGGGAAAATCAGTTTCACGTTATCGCGCGCCAGATCGGCCCAGTCGTGAATCTGCTTTGGATTCCCCTTGCGCACCAGGAACGCCATGGTGGAATAAAACGGTGAGCTGCTGTTAGGCAGACGGCTCTGCCAGTCGGCCGGGATCAGGTTGCCTTTGTCGTGCAGCACCTGCACATCGGTCACCTGGTTGTACGTGACAACATCAGCACGCAGCCCCTGCAGAATGGCCAGCGCCTGTTTTGAGGAGCCCGCATGTGACTGTTTAATGGTCAGCTTGTCGTCAGGGTGCGCCGCGTCCCACTGCTGTTCAAACGGCGCATTCAGGGCAACAAACAGTTCACGTGACACATCGTAAGAGCTATTGAGCAGCTCTGTTGCCTGTGCCGCGCCCGCTAAACTCAGCGACAGCGCTATACCGCCAAGCCATTTTTTCGAAACCGAACGTGTCATGCTGCACCCTGAGAAATGGAGTTCGAGCCTATGCCATTAGATGCTGTCAGTGTATTTATAACTCTGGCGAAAGCTGTAACGGTTTTATATATCGTTTAGGGATTTCAAAGTCTAAAAAGGCATAAGCCAGCGGCAGAGTTTATGCGCAGGGCGGGATTAACTGAGCCGCGTCAAGCGGGGATGTGGTGCGCACGGCGGCGCACCGGTAAAACGCGATGGATTAACGTGACAGCGCCTGCAGCGCCGTCAGCGAAGGGGCAAAGAAGTAGCTGCCGCTCACCGGTTTGGTGAACCGTAACATGGCATCCATCTTGCCGTCGCGCTCGCCAAACATGCTCAGCAGCTGCTGCTCAATGTTATACAGACGATGACAGTACGAAATAAAATAGAGACCGTGGCGACCGCTGGCGGTGCCGTACGGCAGGCTCTGGCGCAGAATCTTCAGGCCTTTGCCCGCTTCTTTCAAATCCACGCGGCTCAGGTGCGACGTCGCTGGCCGCTGATCGCCCGGCAGCTCTTCATTGTCCTGTTTGGTGCGGCCAATAATCGCTTCCTGCTTATCAATCGCCAGCCGGTTGAACTGCGGCAGGTTGTGCTCCCAGCGCTGGGTCAACACGTAGCTGCCGCCGGCATCCGGGCCGTCAGCAATGATCGCCACCTGCTGGCGCGCCTCGCCCTGCGGGTTTTCGGTGCCATCAACAAAACCGGAAAGATCGCGATCCTCGACCCAGCGGAAACCGTGCGTCTCTTCTTCAATGGCGACCGCGCCGGCAAACGCCGTGAGCGCCGCCTGCGCCAGCGAAAAGTTCACGTCGTGACGCAGCGACTGAATATGGATCAACAGATCGCGCTGCGTCGCCGGTGCCGCACCTTTGCCGAGCGGCGTGAAAGCTTTGAGTTCAGGAGCTGAATCGGTGCCCTGCAGATCGCGCCACAGCGCATCACCAAAGGCGATGACCGCACCGAGACCGGCGTCCGGGAATTGCTGCTGTAGCGCAGCCAGCTGTTGCAGAAAGGCGTGGCAACCCTGGCGCAGCGCAGCGAGGTCGCCGGTGGCGCGGGCTTCCAGCCAAATGGCGAAACGGCGGTGCTCCAGCAGGATCCCGCTCTGAAACTGAGACATGACAATGCTCTCCGGCATAAAAGTTAACGGCGTTTTTTCGCCGGTATCATACCGGAAAGCCCTGCGCAGAAGATGCGTTAACGCAATTTTTTCGCCAGTTAACGCTGCCAGACGATCTTACTGATTTTCCAGCTTTTTAACGTATCATCCGACGGCATCAGCCCGGTCGGACCGTGCCACTCGCCGCTGTAGATATAGGCGATATGCTGACTACCCGGCGCGCGGCACTCAACATCGCGCACATCCAGCCCGGCGACCATTTTGCAGTTATCAAACGCTTTGCTGAATTTATCGCTGAACGCATCACCGATTTTACTGCCGTCGGCGCTGCGTGCGTCGCTATCGAGCACTTCAATGCGCTCGACGCTGCGCTGGCCATTGATCACCAGCTTAACCTTACCGTCATCCAGCGCCTGCCAGAAATCTACCACCTGCCCGTTCTGCGTGCGCATGCCCTGACGCAGCTGATAATCATTGTTCAGCGCGGCGCCAATGGCGGACTCCGACATTGCCGTGTTGCTGTTCAGCCCGGCGACGCCCTGCTCGGTGACGGTGAGCGAACTGCCAAACCAGCTGAACGGATTGAGCGCCGACCAGTGATAGCTGAGCGGATTGTACCAGTGACTTTCGCTGGTGCTGGCAGGGGAAGAGGAACCGGAACTGGCGCAACCGGCCAGCACCAGGGCGCTGACCAGCAGGGCGGGACGAACAACTTTCATGCAAACTCCTTTCTTTTGTGCCGACTGGCGTGCCTGTTGGAGTCGCAAACCGGCAAAAAGTTTATTCGCTGTGCTGCATGGCGGGCAGAAACCCGGCCGCGCGCCGCGTGGAATCAGTATTCGCGGTCTTCAATCAGGCGTTTGCCCAGCAGCAGCGAGTCGACCGGCTCGTAATCCAGCTTCTCGTAGAAAGCCACCACCTGATCGTTCTCTTCGCGCACCATCAGATGGATTTTCGGGCAGCCGCGCGCAATCAGCTTTTTCTCCAGCCGGTTCATCAGCGCATTGGCAAATCCCCGGCCCTGATAATCGGGGTGCACCGCCAGATAGTAGGCGGAGCCGCGATGACCATCGTAGCCGCCCATCAGCGTGCCCACGACCTCGCCGCCTACCTCAGCCACCAGAAACAGCTCCGGGTCATGGTTCATTTTGCGTTCGATGTCGAGTTCCGGATCGTTCCACGGCCGTAACAGATCGCAACGCTCCCAGAGCGTAATGACTTCTTCAAAATCTTCCTGGCGGAAGGAGCGGATTTCCATCGGCGTTACCCTGCAATGAGGCACAATTCGCTGATTATCACGCATTCTTTGCCAGGCGCAACCCTCGCAGGGCGCAACGGCTGAAAAAAACGGCTAAATAGCGATTCGCGGCCTGAAATACAAAGTAATGTCCTGAAATGGTTCGGCAGTCGCCGCCGGACGGCGCTTAGGCTATAACACGGGGCAGGTTTACTCTCAGGGACATGTTAATGAACAAGATTTCACTGCTGCGGCGCCTGACTAATCGCCGCCAGCTGATCCTCTCCGGCCTGGCGCTGGCGGTGCTGTCGCCGCGCGCCGTTCAGGCGCAGGAAACGCGCGCGGCAGTGCCCGTCAGCGCACGCCATACACCGCCGAAACCGGCCACCAGCGGCAAGCGCATTGTGATGATCGATCCCGGTCACGGTGGCATTGATTCTGGCGCGGTGGGTCAGGAAGGCTCAGAAGAGAAGCACATCGTACTGGAGATCGCCAACACCGTGCGTACGCTGCTGCAGAACCACCCGAAGGTGGAAGTGCGGCTGACGCGCGACAGCGACCACTTCATTCCGCTCTACCAGCGCGTGGAGATTGCGCATCAGCACGGCGCCAACCTGTTTATGTCGATTCACGCCGACGGCTACACCAGCCCGGAAGCTAACGGTGCGTCGGTGTTTGCCCTCTCCAATCGCGGTGCCAGCAGCGCCATGGCGCGCTATATGTCGCAGCGCGAAAACGACGCCGATAAAGTGGGCGGCGCGGCGGTACAGGAAAAAGATAATTACCTTAACCAGATCCTGTTCGACCTGGTGCAGACCGATACCATTCGCAACAGCCTGACGCTGGGTAAACACGTGCTGGACCAGATTCGTCCGGTGCATCACCTGCACAGCCAGCACACCGAGCAGGCGGCGTTCGCGGTGCTAAAATCCCCGTCCATTCCGTCGGTGCTGGTGGAAACCTCGTTTATCACCAACCCGCGTGAAGAACAGCTGTTGGGCACCACGGCGTTTCGCCAGAAAATTGCCCGGGCGATTGCTGACGGTATCGTCAATTACTTTGATGAGTACGATCGTCGCCAGGCCTGATAGCGTTTTGTGCTAGAATCGCGGCAAATTTTTGCAATGAGTGAGCCATGAGCAATCCCGATATTTCGCGCGTCAAAGCCTATCTGCTGGCGCTGCAGGATGACATTTGCGCCGGTCTGGCGGCGGAAGACGGCAGCGCCAGCTTTGCCGAAGACACCTGGCAACGCCCCGGCGGCGGCGGCGGACGCAGCCGCGTGCTGCGTAATGGCAAGGTGTTCGAGCAGGCTGGGGTTAATTTCTCCCATGTGTATGGCGAGCAGATGCCCGCGTCAGCCACCGCGCACCGCCCGGAGCTGGCAGGCCGCAGTTTCGAAGCGATGGGCGTGTCGCTGGTGGTACACCCGGAAAATCCGTATGTGCCAACCAGCCACGCCAACGTGCGCTTTTTCATTGCCGAAAAGCCGGGCGCCGATCCGGTCTGGTGGTTTGGTGGCGGTTTCGATCTCACCCCTTATTACGGTTTCACAGAGGATGCCCGGCACTGGCATCAGACCGCGTTCGATCTGTGTCAGCCGTTTGGCGATGACGTCTATGCGCGCTACAAAAAGTGGTGTGATGACTACTTCTACCTGAAACACCGCAACGAGCAGCGCGGCATTGGCGGCCTGTTTTTTGATGATTTGAATACGCCGGATTTTGATCACTGCTTTGATTTCATGCAGGCGGTCGGCAACGGTTTCATGCAGGCCTATCAGCCGATTGTGGCAAAGCGTAAACAGGTGGCATGGGGCGAGCGCGAGCGTCAGTTCCAGCTTTACCGCCGGGGCCGCTACGTTGAGTTCAATCTGGTGTGGGATCGCGGCACGCTGTTCGGATTGCAAACCGGCGGTCGCACCGAATCGATTCTGATGTCGATGCCGCCGCTGGTGCGCTGGGAATATGATTATCAACCCGCCGACGACTCCCCGGAAGCCGCGCTGACCCGCGATTTCCTGCCGGTGCAGGATTGGCTGGGGCTGGAAAAATAAGCAAGGTGCGCATTTATGCGCACCTTGCGGAATAATCCGCTAAAACGCGCCCCCGTGGGGTTGCCCTGCCGGTCACAACGGCTCGGTCTGCGCCTCCACCACCGCCAGCGCCACCATGTTAACAATGCGCCGCACCGAGGCGATGCGCGTCAGCACATGCACTGGCTTGCGGATACCCATCAGCACCGGCCCCACCGTCACCCCTTCCGAACAGGACACGCGCAGCAGGTTGTAGCTGATGCGTGCGGCCTCAACGTTCGGCATGATCAGCAGATTGGCGGTGCCTTTCAGCGGGCTGTCCGGCATCAGCTCGCGACGAATACTCTCCACCAGCGCTGCATCGCCGTGCATCTCGCCATCAATTTCCAGCTCCGGCGCTCGCTGCTGAATCAGCGCCAGCGCCTCGCGCATCTTCCGCGCGCCGGGTGCGTTCGAAGTGCCGAAACTGGAGTGCGACAGCAGCGCCACGCGCGGTTCGATGCCGAAACGCCGCACGGTTTCTGCCGCCAGCAGCGTGATATCCGCCAGCTGCTCAGCGCTGGGATCCTCATTCACATAGGTATCGGCAATAAACGTGTTGCCGCTCGGCAGCAGCAGCGCGTTCATCGCCCCGGCGACCTTGACGTCATCGCGGAAGCCAAACACCTTCTCCACCACGTCGTAATGTTCGCGGTAGTCGCCGATGGTGCCGCAAATCATCGCGTCCGCTTCGCCGCGATGCACCATGATGGCGCCGATCAGCGTGGGATTGCCAATCACCGCGCGCTGGGCGGTTTCCGGCGTAACGCCGCGCCGCTTCATCAGCTGATAATATTCATTCCAGTACTCCTTAAAGCGCGGATCGGACTCGTTGTTCACGATCTCAAAATCACGCCCGGCCTCGATTTTCAGCCCCTGCTTCTGTAAACGCATGGCAATCACGTTGGGACGGCCAATCAGGATCGGCTTCGCCAGCCCGAGCGACACCAGCTCCTGGGTAGCGTGCAGCACCCGCACCTCTTCACCTTCCGCCAGCACCACGCGCTGCGGCGCTTTGCGCGCCTGCGAGAAGATTGGCTTCATGAACAGATTGGTTTTATACACGAACTCGGTGAGCTGCTCGCGGTAGGCGTCAAAGTCAGCAATCGGTCGCGTCGCCACGCCGGAATCCATCGCCGCTCTGGCGACGGCCGGGGCTATCTGCACAATCAAGCGCGGATCGAACGGTTTGGGAATCAGGTATTCCGGGCCAAAGCTCAGATCCTGATCGTCGTAAGCGGACGCCACCACGTCGCTCTGCTCCGCCTGCGCCAGGGCGGCAATCGCATGCACCGCCGCCAGCTTCATCTCTTCGTTGATGGCGGTGGCACCGACGTCCAGCGCGCCGCGGAAGATGAACGGGAAGCACAGCACGTTATTTACCTGGTTGGGGAAATCCGAGCGCCCGGTACAGATAAACGCATCCGGTCGCACCTGCTTCGCCAGCGGCGGCATGATCTCCGGCTCCGGATTGGCCAGCGCCAGAATCAGCGGATTCGGCGCCATCTTCTGCACCATCGCTGGCGTCAGGGCTTTCGGACCGGAGCAGCCAAGGAAAATATCCGCGCCGCCAATCACCTCATCCAGCGTGCGCGCCCCGCTGTCTTCCACGGCATAGGCGGCTTTGGTCGGCGTCATGTCCGCTTCGCGATCGCGGTAAATCACCCCTTTTGAATCACACACCACGATATTTTTCTGCTGCATGCCAAGCGCCACCAGCAGATTGAGGCAGGCAATGGCTGACGCGCCAGCACCCGACACCACCAGCCGCACGTCGGCAATCGCCTTATTCACGATGCTCAGGCCGTTAAGCACTGCCGCGGTACAGATGATGGCGGTGCCGTGCTGATCGTCATGAAACACCGGAATCTGCATGCGCTGCCGCAGCTGCTGCTCAATGTAAAAACACTCCGGCGCTTTGATGTCCTCAAGGTTGATGCCGCCGAACGTCGGTTCCAGCGCGGCGATCACCTCAATCAGCTTATCCGGGTCGTGCTCGTCGATTTCGATGTCGAACACATCAATGCCGGCAAACTTTTTGAACAGCACGCCCTTGCCTTCCATCACCGGCTTACCGGCCAGCGCACCGATATTGCCGAGCCCCAGCACCGCCGTGCCGTTGGAGATCACCGCCACCAGGTTGCCGCGCGCGGTGTATTTGTGCGCGGCCAGCGGATCGGCCGCAATTTCCAGGCAGGGCGCCGCCACGCCGGGCGAATAGGCCAGCGCCAGATCGCGCTGCGTCGCCAGCGGCTTGGTGGGTGACACCTGAATTTTTCCGGGGGTGGGATATTGGTGAAAATCGAGCGCGCTTTGCTTGAGTTGATCGTCCATCAGACATCCTTTTGCACGGCTGAAAAGCCCTCAGTATAAGAACGCGCGGCGCAAAAGAGGGTGAAGGCGCTCAAAGAACGCACAGTCGCCAGGGCACGGATTGCCACGGCTTCGCCTGCGGCTTTGGGACAGCCTGCTATGCTTAAGGGTGGCAAAACGCTGAGCTGAACCGATCAGGCAGGCCTGACTATCAGAAACGCGCCCCGACGTCACAATCAGAGAAAACGCATTTTCTTCATCCGGCGTCTGTTGCACTGTGTGGAACCTCCCTTCCCCGATAAGGGCGCACCTAAGACGATGACTGCCCGGGTGCCTGTTTTGCCCACATTATTGCTAATCAAGGAGTTAAGCGATGAACCAGCTAGATGCATTAAAACAGTTCACCACCGTGGTGGCGGACAGCGGCGATATCGAATCCATTCGCCATTACCATCCGGAAGATGCCACCACTAACCCATCCCTGATCCTCAAAGCTGCCGGCCTCGACGCTTACAAACACCTGATTGATGACGCCATTGAGTACGCGAAAAAACAGGGCGGCAGCAAAGAGACGCAAATCATCAACGCCAGCGATAAAGTGGCGATCAACCTCGGTATGGAAATTCTGAAAAGCGTACCGGGCCGTGTTTCGACCGAAGTGGATGCGCGCCTCTCTTTCGATCGTGGCATGTGTGTGACCAAAGCGGAGAAGCTGGTCCGCCTGTATGAAGAGAACGGCATCGACCGCTCACGTATTCTGATCAAACTGGCGTCCACCTGGGAAGGCATCAAAGCGGCGGAAGAGCTGGAGAAGAACGGCATCAACTGTAACCTGACGCTGCTGTTCTCCTTCGCCCAGGCGCGCGCCTGTGCCGAAGCCGGCGTATTCCTGATTTCGCCATTTGTCGGCCGAATCTACGACTGGTACAACACGCGCAAACCGCTCGACCCGTATGTGGTCGACGAAGACCCGGGCGTTAAATCGGTGCGTCGTATTTACGACTACTACAAAAAGCACCGTTACAACACCGTCATCATGGGTGCCAGCTTCCGTAAAGTGGAGCAGATTGTGGCACTGGCCGGCTGCGATCGCCTGACCATCTCCCCGAACCTGCTGGAAGAGCTGGCCAACAGCGAAGCGCCGGTGGAGCGCAAACTGGAGCCATCAACCGAGGGCTTCCACCAGCCGGCACCGCTCTCCGAAGCGGAGTTCCGCTGGGAGCATAACCAGGATGCGATGGCCGTGGAGAAACTGTCCGACGGTATCCGCCAGTTTGCCGTCGACCAGCAGAAGCTGGAAGACGTGCTGGCCGCCCGCCTGTAATCCTGAACTCACCTTCTGCCGGACGGGTTGCGGCCCGTCCGCTTTTGCCCAATTACAAGGGAGAACCCTATGTCTTCACGCAGAGAGTTGGCTAACGCGATCCGCGCCCTGAGCATGGATGCGGTACAGAAAGCAAATTCCGGCCACCCAGGTATGCCGATGGGCATGGCTGATATCGCCGAAGTGCTGTGGCGCGACTTCCTGAAGCACAACCCGACCAACCCGGCCTGGGCGGATCGCGATCGCTTCATTCTGTCTAATGGGCACGGCTCGATGCTGTTGTATAGCCTGCTGCATCTCACCGGCTATGATCTGCCGCTGGAAGAGCTGAAAAACTTCCGCCAGCTGCACTCAAAAACGCCGGGCCACCCGGAAATTGGCTACACGCCGGGCGTTGAAACCACCACCGGCCCGCTCGGCCAGGGGCTAGCCAACGCTGTCGGTCTGGCGATTGCCGAGCGCACGCTGGCGGCCCAGTTCAACCAGCCTGGCCACGATATCGTCGATCACTTTACCTATGTATTTATGGGTGACGGCTGTCTGATGGAAGGCATCTCGCACGAAGTCTGTTCGCTGGCCGGCACGCTGGGCCTCGGCAAACTGATTGGCTTCTACGATCACAACGGTATCTCCATCGACGGCGAAACCGAAGGCTGGTTTACCGACGACACCCACAAGCGTTTTGAAGCTTATAACTGGCACGTGGTGGGCAGCGCCGAAGGCATCGACGGCCACGATCCGGACGCCATCGCGGCGGCCATCAAAGAAGCGCAAAGCGTCACCGACAAGCCTTCGCTGATTATCTGCCGCACGGTGATCGGCTTTGGCTCGCCAAACAAAGCCGGCAAAGAGGAGTCGCACGGGGCCGCGCTCGGCGAAGAGGAAGTGGCGCTGACGCGTAAACAGCTCGGCTGGAACTACGGTCCGTTCGAAATCCCGCAGGATATTTATCAGCAGTGGGATGCCAGAGAAGCCGGGGCCGCGCAGGAGAAATCCTGGGAAGAGAAGTTCACGGCTTATCAGCAGGCGCATCCGCAGCTGGCGGACGAATTCAGCCGCCGCCTGAAGGGCGAAATGCCGGCTGACTGGGAAAACAAAACCAGCCAGTTTATTCGCGATCTGCAGGCTAACCCGCAGAAAATCGCCAGCCGCAAAGCCTCACAGAACACGCTGGAAGCTTTCGGTAAACTGCTGCCGGAGTTCCTCGGCGGTTCCGCCGACCTCGCGCCCAGCAACCTCACCATCTGGTCCGGTTCGAAGCCGATCAAAGAGGATCACGCCGGTAACTACATTCATTACGGCGTACGCGAATTTGGCATGACGGCGATTGCCAACGGTATCGCGCATCACGGAGGCTTTGTGCCGTATACCGCCACCTTCCTGATGTTCGTCGAATACGCGCGTAACGCAGCGCGCATGGCCGCCCTGATGAAAGCGCGCCAGATTATGGTCTACACCCACGACTCAATTGGTCTGGGCGAAGATGGCCCGACGCACCAGCCGGTTGAACAGCTGGCCAGCCTGCGCGTGACGCCAAACTTCAGCACCTGGCGACCGTGCGATCAGGTCGAGACCGCCGTAGCGTGGAAAGCGGCGATTGAGCGCCATCACGGTCCGACCGCGCTGATTCTGTCGCGTCAGAACCTGCTGCAGCCGGAGCGCAGCGCGCAACAGGTAGAGAACATCGCGCGCGGTGGCTACATCCTCAAGGATTGTGACGGCACGCCGGACGTCATCCTGATTGCCACCGGTTCCGAAGTGGAGATCACGCTGGGCGCCGAAGCGAAACTCAGCGCCGACGGCCACAAGGTGCGCGTGGTGTCGCTGCCGAGCACTGACGTGTTTGATAAACAGGACGTGGCCTATCGTGAATCAGTGCTGCCTTCCACCGTGCGTGCGCGTGTGGCGGTTGAAGCCGGTATTGCCGACTACTGGTACAAATACGTCGGTATCGACGGCAAAATTGTCGGCATGACCACCTTCGGTGAATCGGCGCCAGCCGGCAAGCTGTTCCCGGCCTTTGGCTTTACCGTCGAGAACGTGGTGAGCCACGCCGAATCGCTGCTTAAACCTGCCTGAGTGTCTGGCCCTTTCCCGCTGCCAGGAGAGGGCCGTTTTATTTCACAGCCTGATACAGAAAAAAATCCGCCCCGCCCCCTTCCCGCTTTGCGCAAACTGATTACTATAGGTTTTCCTCCGATTCCTATAGCGGACGCTTTCCCGTTGAAAAAACGTACTCCTTTTTTACTGGCCTTAATGGTTGCCGTGCTGCCCTTTACCAGCGCGGCGCAGGTATCGCCCGATCCGCTGCTGGCCTCGCAGATTGTTGATCGCTATGCCGAACACATCTTTTACGGCAGCGGTGCGACCGGCATGGCGCTGGTGGCAATTGACGGTAACCAGCGCGTGTTCGCCAGCTTTGGCGAAACCCGTCCCGGCAATAATGTGCGTCCACAGCAGGACTCACTGATCCGTATCGCCTCGCTGAGCAAACTGATGACCAGCGAAGTGATGGTGAAGATGGCCGAGCGCGGCCAGATTCGCCTTGACGATCCGCTGAGCAAATACGCGCCGCCGGGCGCCCGGGTACCGACTTACAACGGCCAGCCGATTCGGCTGATCAATCTCGCCACCCACACCAGCAGCCTGCCGCGCGAGCAGCCGGGCGGCAAACCGCATCGTCCGGTGTTTGTCTGGCCAACCAAAGCGGATCGCTGGCAGTGGCTGCGTGGCGCGCAGCTAAAAGCCGCGCCAGGCACGCAGGCGGCTTACTCCAACCTCGCCTTCGATCTGCTGGGCGACGCGCTGGCTAAAGCCGCCGGTATGCCTTATCCGGCACTACTGCAGCAGCTGGTGACGCGTCCGCTCGGCATGAAGGACACCACCTTCACGCCATCACCGGACCAGTGTCAGCGCCTTATGATTGCCGAAAAAGGGGCCAGCCCGTGCAATAACACGCTGGCAGCCATCGGCAGCGGCGGCGTGTATTCCACGCCGGACGATATGGGACGCTGGATGCAGCAGTTCCTCAACTCGGCGGTGAATCACCGCACGCCGCAGATCGATCGGCTGCAAACGCTGATTTATCGCCGCGACCAGCTGACCAAGGTGGAAGGCATGGACGTGCCAGGACGCGCCGACGCGCTGGGTATGGGCTGGGTTTACATGGCACCGAAGGCGGGCCATCCGGGCATCATTCAGAAAACCGGCGGCGGCGGCGGCTTCATCACCTACATGGCGATGGTGCCACAGCACAACGTCGGCGTATTTGTGGTCGTAACGCGCTCGCCGCTGACCCGCTTCACCCCGATGAGCGATGGCGTCAACAACATGCTGGCTGAGCTGGTGGGCAACCAGACGGGCTCACCGATGATGATCGGCAATATTCGCTAAGTCTTTGATAATTAGTTGTAGCAAGAGTGAAAAATAGCGAGCAGTTACTGCGAACCCTCCCCTAAATCATTCGTGCTGCAGGAAGGCGGCAAGGATGGGCATCCCCGGGAGCTTACTCAGGTAAGTGACCGGGGTGAACAGCCGCAGCCAACGCCCCTGCAGTGCGAAGGATGACGGGGATTACTGAGTGACCCAGAGGGTGGGCCAGTCATCACTACTATGCCAGGCGTCGCAGGTCTTCTCCTCCGCATACTCCGCCAGCACGAAAGCATTACCATCAAACTGCCAGCGTGTGGCCACACCGCAGTCGCCTAAACCACGCCCTTTACTGAAGGTATACAGCTGGCCGTTACTGGCATCGAACTCGGCGTTCACCAGCTCCAGCTGATTATCAGTGCGCGACGGCGGGGTAAACGGCAGGTTGAGCGTGATGCCGCGCGACACATACGGCTGGCTGCGCGTGACTTCAAACGCCAGATCGATCACGTTGTAGGCACCGGTTTCACAGCTTACCAGCAGCAGCGCTTTGCTGTCGGTGAGTGGCGCGACGCTGACTTCACGCCGCAGCGGATCGAGCGAGCAGTTGTCGGTGTTGATGCGCCAGGTTCCGTAATCGATCAGGCCGGTGGTTTCCTGCTGCGTCAGCGGCGCGGGTGCGGGCATTGGTGCCGGCAGCTGTGGAATTGAGGGCGGCGGCGGCACATCCCACTGCACGCGATCACCGCGCTTTACCCAGGCGCTGGCCCCGTTAACCCGCCCCTGTACGTCATCCATCAGCAGCAGCGCCGCTTTCATACCGCGCAGCGGAATACTGGCGCTGGCTTTATAGGTGAGCTGTAAATTGCTGGCATCCAGCGTCTGGGCGAGAAATTCGTCGATGGCGATGGCGTTGCTGGTGGCCAGATGATGCGGCTCCACCGTCCAGTGTTTGAGGTCCGGATTGAGGCGGCGCTGGTCGAGCAGCAGGTTGTCTTTTAGCGCCGCACCCGGCAATGCACCGCTGTAGGCGCTGCCGTAATCAATGCGCAGCAGTGGCCGATCGTTGACCCCGGCGTGACGCGAAATCGTCATCACCAGGCCATTATCGCCAGGAAAACTGCGTGCCACACAGTACGCTGCGTTGTTGCAGGTGATCTGCCAGTCGGAAAACGACTTTTGCAGCGGCTCGGCCTGTACGCTGGCGATCAGCAGAAAGGGCAATAAAAGCAGCGACTTCATCCAATACGACATGAAAAAAAACGATCCCCGATTCCTGGAAAGAAAATGATAGCGCAATGCATGCGCGGTCATCAGGCCGAAACTGTGAAGTGGCCTGAAAAGCGAAGTTAACTGCTGAAAAAGCCGTCGCCTTATGGGCGATCTGTGTGGAATAGCGCAACAGCTCCATCATCCGGTGCGGCTGATTTCTGCTCAATCGGATTCGTCGGACAATTTTTACCCCCTTCACAAAACGGTCAAATACACACAAACGGTCATAAGCGGTCATGCTATGGTGCTGGCAGAGCGTCAACGCTGTGCACGGTCTCTCTCATTCCCTCGCGTGATAACGCGCATTTATGTGAATGCGATCACTCAAATTTGAAATAAAGAGATCTCATTTACATAAAAAATCCAATGAAAATCACCTTAATGTCGCCGGGCCAGTTGGTCGCTGCGGACTCGTGCCCAGCCCACATTTTCACATTCCGGCATCCAGTAATTTATAGCCATCGGAGGGAAGTCATGTTGCCGATTGAAAGACAGCAGCGAATTATTGACGAGCTTAATTTAAATGGTCGGGTCATTGTCGCTGAATTAGTCACGCTGTGTCAGGTTTCGCAGGAAACCATTCGCCGTGATTTAACCCAGCTGGAGAAACGTGGCGTATTACAGCGCAGTCACGGTGGTGCAGTACCAGCCAAACGACAGGCCGCCAACATTCAGGGAAATACACGCGGTATTAACGAGTATGAATTATCTTTTCGCCAGCGCATGAATGAAAACGTCGAGGCCAAGATGGCAATAGCCAAACGGGCACTCGATTTTATCAGCCCCGGTGATTGTTTATTACTCGACAGTAGTACCACCTGCTGGTATCTGGCACGACAGCTACCGGATATTGAATTAACGGTGTTAACCAATTCTATCAGAATCATCCAGACCCTTGCAGCGCGCGGCAGTATCCGCACCATCTGCCTGGGTGGAGAATATTCTGACCGTTATGAAGATTTCCACGGCGTCGTCGCAGAGCAGCCGCTACGGGAATTCCAGATCAATAAGATCTTTTTTTCCTGCAGCAGTCTGGGAAATGACGGTTATTTACGCGAAGGTAACGAAAACAACGCACATTTAAAACAGCAAATGTTGTTAGCGGCAGAAAGAAAACATCTGCTGCTGGACGGCAGTAAATTTCTGCGCCCCTCATTCGCGCGTATTTGTCACTACCGCGATGTGGATTTTCTCATCACTGACCAATTAAAAGACAAAGAGCTGGAACAAGAACTGGCGTGGAACGGCGTCAATATTATTGATTGCTCGCAACGCAGCCATTCGATGCAGCTAATAAAAAATTAATCCGGAGTCTTTATGAAAAAACATCTTATCGCCTGTTCTCTGCTTGCCCTGTTTGCCGCCGCTGGCGCGCAGGCCGCTGACAAAATCCGCATGGGCATCGTGGTAAAAATTGGCGGTATTCCGTGGTTCAACGCCATGGAAGCGGGCATCAAAAGTGAAGCGGCAAAACGCGGCATCGACGCGTGGATGGTGGGGCCAACCGCCGCTGACCCGGCGCTGCAGGTGCGCGCGATTGAAGATTTGATTGCGCAGAAGGTCGATATCATCGGCGTGGTGCCAAACGACCCGAAAGTGCTTGAGCCAGTGCTGAAGCGCGCGCGTGAAGCCGGGATCATGGTGATTACTCACGAATCGCCCGGCCAGAAAGACGCCAACTGGGATTTCGAGCTGGTCGATGCGCCAACCCACGGCATCAACCATATGAAAGCGCTGGCGAAATGCATGCATGAAGAAGGCAAATACGCCATGTATGTCGGCAGCCTGACGGTGCCACTGCATCAGGAATGGACCGACGCCGCGCTCAACTACCAGAAACAGCACTATCCGAAGATGCAGCTGGTGACCGACAAATTCGGCGTCGGCGAATCGCTGGATGACTCCATCCGCACCACCAACGAGCTGATGTCTAAGTACCCGGATCTGAAAGGAATTATGGCCTTTGGTTCACAGGGACCGATTGGCGCCGGCCGCGCGGTCATGAACCGCAACAAGATCGATCAGGTGTGCGTCATCGGCGCCTTCAGCCCGGGCCAGGGCGCGTCGCTGGTACAGCGCGGTGCCATCAAGGGCGGTTATATCTGGAATCCGCAGACCGCCGGTGAAGTATTTGTGCGTATCGCCGACATGATGGAGAAAAAAGAGCCGATCACCGACGGCATGACCATTGAAGGGCTGGGCAAAGTGAAGGTAGATGAGGCGACGCACACCATTCTCGGTAACAACACCGAAAGTCTCGATAAAGAGAACCTGCCAAAACTGGTGAAAATGGGGCTGTAACATGCAAGAGGTCACTCCACAGACGCTGATTGCGCTCGACAACCTGTCGAAAACATTTGGTGGCAACCGCGCACTGAGCGATATCTCGCTGACCCTGCTGGCCGGCGAAGTGCACTGTCTCGCTGGCACCAACGGCTGTGGCAAGAGCACCTTAATTAAAGTCATTTCCGGGGTGCACGCCCCGGACAGTGGCAGCCGCATTACCCTCGGCGACGGCCAGAGTTTCCCGCGTCTGACCACCAGTCAGGCGCGCGACTTCGGTATCCAGGTGATTTACCAGGATCTGTCGCTGTTCCCCAATTTGAGCGTGGCGGAGAACATCGCTTTTGAGCATAACCTCAACGGGTTGCTCGGCTGGCACCGTCAGGCCCGGCTGCGCGACACCGCGCGCGGCATTATTGATGAGCTGAAATTCGATCTCGATCTGAATGAGAAAGTCGCCGCGCTGTCGATTGCCCAGCGCCAGCAGGTGGCGATTTGCCGCGCGCTGGTGGCCGATGCACGACTGGTGATTATGGATGAACCCACCGCGTCGCTGACGCGTACCGAGGTCAATCAGCTGCTGCGCACCGTGCGCTATCTGAAAGACAAAAACATCTGCGTGGTGTTTGTCAGTCACCGGCTGGATGAAGTGCTGGAGATTTCGGATCGCGTGACGGTGATCCGCGACGGCCGCAAGATGGGCTGCTGGCCAGCCAGAGAGATGACGCCGCATCACCTGACCGAACTGATGACCGGCCTGAAGCTCGACTACCAGTTAAAAGCGCCAACGCGCAACGCCGATCGGGCGATTCTCGAAGTAGAGAAGCTGACGCGCGCCGGTCAGTATCATGACGTCAATTTCAAACTCTACGCCGGTGAAGTGCTGGGCCTGTGCGGCCTGCTCGGCTCCGGCCGCACCGAACTGGCGCTGTCGCTGTTTGGCATGACCAAACCGGACAGCGGCAAAATCTGGCTCGACAGCAAGCCGGTGCGTTTTCGCGGGCACGAAGACGCCATCAAAGCCGGCATCGGCTACGTTTCGGAAGATCGCCTGACGCTCGGCCTGGTGCAGCAGCAGTCGGTGGCCGACAACATGGTGCTGCCGATCCTCGATAAGCTGCAAAACCGTTTCCACCTGATCGACGAATACCGCAAGAACAAGCTGATCCTGCAGTGGATTCAGCAGCTCGGCGTGCGCGTGGCCGATCCCAACCTGGCGATCTCTACCCTGTCCGGCGGCAACCAGCAAAAAATCGTGCTGGCGAAATGGGTGCTGACCCAGCCGCGCATTCTGATCCTCGACTCGCCGACCGTCGGCGTGGATGTCGGCGCCAAGGCCAGCATCTATCAGCTGATCCACGAGCTGGCGAAAGAGGGACTGTCGATCATCCTGATTTCCGACGAAGTGCCGGAGGTCTGGTACAACTGCGACCGCATTCTGCACTTCCGCGACGGCACCATCCATGCCGAATACCAACCCGATACCGTGGCGCAGGAACAGCTGGCGGAGGTGATTAATGCCTGATTTCTCTCGTTTACGTCCGCACTCCAGCCAGGGCTGGCTCGCCTGGGTGCTGCTGGCTTTCATGGTGTTCTTCTCGCTGGCCAGCGATCAGTTCCTGACGGTGCAGAACCTGCTGGATCTGGCGGAAAGCTATGCCGTTACCGGCATTTTCGCCCTCGGCCTGTTTGTGGTGCTGGTG